>JAHRXB010000170.1 GCA_019104905.1 Bdellovibrio sp. | reverse complement strand
CGAAAATGGAAAGTATTCTTTTCTCTTCGGCTCCCCTTCAGAGTCTCAATTTTGAAAGGGTTAGCACCGTCAATCTTGCTGGCCTGCAAATCACTCTCGGCTGGAACCGCACCGTCGAATTCCGGTCCGTGCGCAGTACGCTGGTCGGCTGGGTCGTTTTGATTTGTTCTTTGATTTCCCTTTTGTTGACCTTGATAGTTTCCACGCTCCAGTCCATAGGATTTCGCGCCCAGGCCATTGCCAACGAAAAAACATTTAAACTCAGTGAGTCCGAACAAAGATTTCGTGCCATCGTCGAATCTTCGATGATTGGAACCGTGATTAGCAATCAAGAAGCCGACATCATTGATAGCAACATGCCTTTCACAAGAATGCTAAAATATGAAAAAACAAGCCCCTCAGACACGCTTAAGTGGTCCGAACTCACCGACAATCAAACATTCTTAGACTCCTTTAAAAAAACGGGACTCTCTGGCGAGCGACACTTCTATGGAGAGCTCTCTCTAACAAGAAGAGACGGAACCACTCTTCCAGTCCTCGTGGGATCAGCCCCGCTCCTCGGTCCAGGATTTAGCACCATCACCTACGTCATTGATCTGACCGAGATGAAGAAAACTCAGCGTGATTTGATGAACTCAGAACTTAAATTCAGATCCGTAACAAAATCTGCCGTGGACGGCATCGTGATCTTCAACGAACAAGGCTCTATTACATCATGGAACGACGGCGCACGAAAGATTTTCGATTTCACCAAGGAAGAAGTTTTTAACACTTCGATATTTAATCTCATCGAATTCGCCGGCAAAGATCATGCGGTTAATATCTCTCCGCTACTAGGAAAATCCATCGAAGTGCAGGCTAAAACAAAAAGCAATAAAAGAATCCCCATCGAACTCACCATGAGTTCCTGGCAGATTGAAGGAGAAAAATATTACAGCGCCATCCTTCGCGATATCTCCGAAAGAAAGAAGTCGGAGCAAGATCTTATCCGTGCAAAGGAAGAGGCCCTAGAGGGGGTGAAGATCAAAGCCGCATTCCTCGCAAACATGAGCCATGAGATTCGCACTCCTTTGAACGGAATTCTGGGCGTCGCAGATCTGATGTTCGAAACCAATCTCACTTCCGAGCAGCGCCGCTATGCTGAGATCATTCTTAATTCAGGCAATAATCTTCTTAGAATCATTAATGACATTTTGGACTTCTCAAAAATCGAAGCCGGCAAACTGCAACTCGAAAATATTTCTTTCAATCTCGTCAATCTGGTTGAGTTGCAAACTGATTTGATGATGGCGAAGGCCCGCAGCCGAAAGCTTGCTCTGGCCTGCTACATAGATCCTCTTCTTCCGACGGAATTTATTGGAGACCCCTCTCGTTTAGGGCAAATAATAGGAAATCTTATTTCCAACGCCATCAAATTCACCCAACTAGGCGGAGTGAAGATCGTCGTGAATGCTCCTGCCGACCGCCGCGCCTCCGAAGAACTTCTTTGGCTTCATTTCGAGGTCACTGACACCGGCGTTGGAATAGCGCCGGAAGGTCTCTCCAAACTTTTTCAGTCTTTTACACAAATTGACGAATCCACCTCGCGGCAATTTGGCGGAACAGGGTTGGGTCTTTCTATCTCAAAAAATCTTGTAGAGATGATGGGCGGAAGAATTGGCGTTGAAAGCCAAAAGGGAGTCGGTTCCAAATTCTACTTTGATATTCCTTTCAAGGTTTCTCCCTCTGCGCAACGCAGATCTCCTTTTGTTTTTAATAAACATTGGAAGCCTATTCTGCTTATCGACCACGAAGCATTTTCGCGGGAGGTGACAACGGCTTATCTTTCCTCCTGGGGATTCCCGTATGAAAGCCGCGCCTCCTTTGAGGAGTGTATCATCGCAGCGAAAGATTCTACCAAAGGTGTCCCTCCGTGGTCGATGATCCTCGCGGCTTGCGACTCACAATACGATCGTTTGAAAACCTTTAAAGTGGAGCTCCAGACAGTCCTAGGTATTGAGATCCCCATGATCGTACTGACGGACTTTGAGAGCCCCTTGTCATTGGAGCAAGCACGAAGTCATGGTTTCGCGGCCGCCCTAAGAAAACCCCTTAAGCAAGGTGAGCTCCTCAAAATCGTCTCTTCGGAGGCTCCAGTCCTAACGGCGTTGGAGCCTAGGACGTCGATATCACTTACTCAGTTCGAAAACGCTCTCTCGCAAAAAATTTCAAAAAAAAGAATTCTGGTCGTTGATGACTCGTCGACAAATCGCTTGGTGATCGTACAGCTCTTGGAGAAAATCGGCTATCTCAGCTTTGCGGTCTCCTCAGGAGAAGAAGCTCTTCAGGCTGTGGAGATCATGCCTTTTGATTTAATTCTGATGGACGTACAAATGCCGGTGATGGATGGATATGAAGTCACTCGACGGATCCGCGCCATGGACAGTCCAGCTCTCCACGGGATTCCCATAATCGCCCTCACGGCCTATGCCATGCCTGGCGATGAAGCGAAGTGCCTGGCCGCAGGAATGAATGATTATTTGTCGAAACCTGTTCGTAAAAGTGTTCTCGCAGATAAGCTCAAGCTTTGGCTCGCTCTGGACTCCGACACAGGGGCACAAAACGCCCCACTTTGAGACATTTAAAAAAATTTCGTTTTCCGCCGATAAGAAGTCTCGGAGGTTCTCTGTGAAAAAGCTTATGATTCTTTCAATCACGCTTCTTCTTGCAACAGGTTGTTCCATGGAAGCTTCTCTGCAGCAACTTAGTTCGGCCGTGGCGACTAAATTTCAAGATCCTGCCAAGGCAACCGGACTCGTTTCCGGTTCCACTCAAACGGGAACAGCCTCCGGTGGCGGAGTCACCTATCACGTACAAAGCACCGTCGGAAACTACATGTCGGGAATTGAACAAACTACCACCGACAACACCTACAAAGTCTATAGCTCCGTTCAAGGCGCGATCGTATCCAACTAACACTCACTGGACCTAGATCCTAGGTCCTCAAGTTTCAAAATAAGACAGCCGATAAAGAGGAAGACAAACCAGGGAAGGGTTTTCTTATGATGTTTATCTTTATGCTTCTATTCGGGTTCATGCAAGAATCCAAGGCCGCAGAGATCTCAGTCGTTGATGTTCGCCGCAACATCACACTCTCAGAGGACGATCCCGTATACAAAGACTTCTACCTCAATGCGGGGCCCGGCTCGGGAATCAAAAAAAATCTTGTGGTGACGGCCGTAAGAAAAATCAACGTTCGCGACGCCAGTGGAGCCAATGCCGTCGGTGAAATCCTTGTTCCGGTAGGTCAACTCAAAGTCATCGCCGTTTTCGATAAAGTGGCGGTGGCTCGCGAATATACACTTCTATCGCGGGACGAACTTCCCATGTTAGAGCAAACGGGCATCATGAGTGGTGACCGTATCGACCTGCAAGGATCCTTCATTGACAATTCAAAACCAAAACCCAAGCGCAAAATCGCGGAAGAAACTCCAGCAACGTCAGCCACAGCGACGATGACCGTCGTAACAGCTACGACTCCACTTCCGCCTCCCCTCGCTCCCTTGGTAGCTACGACCCCCACGAACCCTGTAGTTTCTGCAAACGCCGTGGCCGAAAAGCTTCTTAGCGCTGCACCTCCCGCGGCCCAGGCCGGGGCTCTCCCCGCGGCAACTGCAATTAAATCGAATACAGCAAACAGCCCGGCATCCCCAACTGCGGCTAAAGTGGAAACCCTTGAAAAAACGGCGGATTCTGGTAACAACACTCTTCATGAGTGACAATTCTTATTTTCGTATTCGTTTAAGCCAAGTTCCCGCGGAACTTGAAGACATCATTACCACCCACTGTTTTGAATGCGGAGCCTCTGGAGTGACAGAGGCTTTAGCTTTTACTCAGCCGGATTTAACTTACGACCCTCAACTTCTTCATGTCCGCGCCCACGAAATGGACGTGTTCTTTTCAGAGCGACCGGGTTGCAATTTTTTTGATGGGCTCCTTGAGCACAGTCAAAATATCAAGTGGCACATCTTTGAAGAAGAAACCAAAGACTGGCTGGAAGAGTGGAAAAAAGGTTTTAAGCCTTTCAAACTGGTCGGTGACTTCTGGGTGGTCCCCTCGTGGCTGCAACCACCTCCAGAGTGTAAACACGCGATTTATATTGATCCCGGAATGGCATTTGGTACTGGCACTCATGCGACAACTCAAATGATGGCATTTTTTATCCATAAATTGGCTGAAAAATACAAATCTGAAATCGCCGATTGGGCGATGTTAGACGTGGGCACCGGAACAGCAATTCTTGCCATGCTCGCACAAATGAGCGGAATGGGACTGGTGACAGGAATTGAAATTGATCCTGAAGCCCGTCGTGTGGCCCGCGAGAACGTAAAGCTGAACAAACTTGAACAGATTGAGATTCCTGAAACTCAAATCGAGGATATTCGTGAACAATATGATGTCGTCGTTGCCAATATCATCGACGGTGTTTTGATTAATATCAAAAAAGACCTGCTGCGCGTTCTTAAGCCAGGCGGACACATGCTACTCACGGGAATTCTTGAAGAGCGTGACAATCACTTCTTCGAAAAATTCATGGAAAAGTCAGGCCTCACCGTGATCCGTCGCCTTGAAAAAGACGAGTGGGTTGGTTACTGGGTTCAATCATGAGACGTTACTGGATCGAAAAGAAGGACCTCTTCCAAGATCAGGTGAATTTTTCTGGGGACGTCTTTCATCATATTTTCGATGTCTGCCGCCAAGAAGTCGGCTCTAAGTTCGAAGTTCTCACTGAGGACTCGAAGGCCTATTTCGTCGAAGTTCTTCAAGTGACCAAGAAGACCGCCTTGGCCCGTATTCTGGAAGAGCGAAGCATTCCTCCTCTTAAGGAGCCCCATGTCCATCTCGCCCTTTCGATCTCTCGCTTCCCCGTCATGGATGCCATCATGGAGAAGGCCGTTGAGATGGGAGTCACAAGCATTCAACCTTTTTTTTCAGAATTCAGCTTTCTTCGTAAGGGAGAAAAACTTTCTGACAATAAGATTGAGCGTTGGGACAAAATCATAAAATCTGCCACTCAGCAGTCAGGCCGGGGCGACCTTATGAAGGTTCTTCCCCCAATCCCCTGCGAGAAAATATCGAATTTGATTAACCCCAGCGCCGGCTCTGTGGGTCTATTTGCTTATGAGGGTCCGTCGACTCTTAGCATCAAGGATTATGTCACTAAAGTAAAATCAGAGCACCCTCAAGGGATCAAAGAGATCTGGATTATCGTTGGCAGTGAAGGCGGTTTTTCCCATCGCGAGGTCGAAGAATTCCAAAAACTAGGCCTTCATCCAGTGACCCTCGGACCCCAGGTTTTGCGAGTTGAAACGGCTTGCATGGCCCTGGTATCAGTCCTAAAGTATGACTTTGATCTGATGTGTTGAAAGGAGAGGGAATGGATCCCTTTGAGGAATTTGAATTTAAGCCGCTCACGGATGGTCTAGGTTTCCATAAAAAGAAATCGGCAGCACCTGCAAAAGAAAACACGAAGGCGGATACTTTCTCTAAGAATCTCTTGAAAGACCAGGGACTTGAGCTGATCGAAGAAACTTCGACAGATCCATTGCGTCCTCCCCTTCCTCGCAAGAGTCGTTCAGCTCCAATCCCTCAGGCCCCAGGCTCATTGACCGAAGTGGGCGGAGATGGCTCTGCGGCTGTGGATGAGATCCTTAAAACTCTTCAAAAAAATCGTCGTCTTGATTTTGAAAACTCAAAACAGAAGATGACTCAGACAAACACCAAGCAAGAATACAAGAAAGCAACCTGGAGTTTCTCAGCGGCTTTCTTGGATGGGATGCTTGTCGTTGCTTCCAGTCTTCTTTGCATGATCATCCTTTTGGTCATTACTAAGGTGGATTTGATTGGAAATCTGACCAACCCCGATGCGCAAGGCATGATCTATCTTGCGACGCTATCTTTGTTTGCGGGCGTTTCCTTTATCTACCTGACACTCAATCGTATCTATCTAGGATGCACTCCAGGTGAATGGGCTTTCGACCAAAGAATCGGAAAACCAGAAGAACTGAACAAAGCGACTTATTCTTTGAAAGTCGTGGCTCGCTCTTTACTGGTAATCGCGACAGGATTTGTCGTTCTTCCTCTTCTTTCCCTTCTGACTGGAAAAGACCTCGCGGGCTCCATGAGCGGCGCGAATCTTTATAAAAAGGCATAGCTTTCATGGGCCAAGTTCGAAATTTTGAAACTATCGAAGCGAGTTTGGCCCCGTTCCGCAAGCAGGGAAAAAAAATTGTTTTCACCAATGGCTGCTTTGATCTTCTGCATGTTGGCCATGTTCGCTATTTGCAAGAGGCCCGCGCCCTTGGAGATCTTCTGGTCGTGGGAGTAAACTCCGACGCCAGTGTTAAGCGTCTCAAAGGTCCAAGTCGTCCTGTACAAGTTGAAGCTGATCGCGCGGAAATCCTGGCTGCCCTTGGAGCCGTGGACTTTACTGTGATCTTCACTGAAGACACCCCAGAAAACCTGATCCACAAAGTTCGTCCCGATATTCTTGTTAAGGGCGGCGATTGGAAAATAGACCAAATCGTCGGAGCTCCTTTTGTCATGTCTTACGGGGGACAAGTGATGTCATTACAGTTTGTGGACGGCAAATCTACAACCAAGCTGATCGAAAAAGCTCAAAAATAATCAGAATCGAAAACCGATTTTTCCGCTATAAGTTGAATCCACATAGCGATCGATTTCCAAGGCAATGAACATCTTGGCGATATCCACATTGATCCCAAAAATGGTGTGATTTTCTACCAGATCCTGCTCGATCGTTTCTTGGGTATCCGTGATTCCGTTAGGTCCTCCGATAAACTTACCAATGGCCCGCACACGCCCGCCACCAAAATAAATCGCAACATTGTCCATAGCCACCGTTGCAACGAGGTCCAAACCCAAAGTCGAAACATTGATCAGATTAGAAAAATTAGCACCGCCACCATGAAGAAGAGCTGTCAAAGTCAGAGGAAAAAATCCCGCTTCGTAAAATCCCCAGCGAACTTGCCCCCCATAACTTTGAATTTCCTCACCTTGCATAAAAGGCGTAAAATAGACATGAGTATCAATGTTATAAAAAAGGCCTTTTCCAAAAGTCAGAGTGTAAATATTGAACTCACCTTTTTTGGTGGTCTTATTGCCGAGACTGGCAAGATCTTCGATAGGAATAAATTCAGAGGTCACCCCTATCTCAACACCGGTGTATCCCCCCAAAGGATAGGGATTGTCCAAAACTTTTGATGCCGAACCGAACCCCAAAACCTGAAGCGCCCGAATCCGATCTTGTTCGTTCAAATTTTTGGGCAAACGAGTTTCTGCCCATGTCCAGGACATCATCAGACTGGCAACAATAAAAAAAAGAGAGCGAACAAAAATCATATAATCCTTAGAATCAAATACTCGATTCCAAGGACTATTGTGTTCGACAAGAGGTCCGACTGTCTAGTTCTAAAGAGAAGCCACGGCGCTCTGAATCTGACTCAAAGCTGTATTGGCCAAGGTGACGATCGCCGAATCATGACTTTGTGCAAGCTGTTGGAAGATAGGGATAAACTTAGAATATCCAGAAATCGAGTTGACGGTGATATCTCCCCGAGAGTTACGAGGATCTCCAGAAGAAACCACACCACCTTTGGCATTTTGATAACCGGCCAAAACAACTTGAGCCGCCGTACCGACCACTTCCACATCAGAACTTTGCAAAGCCGCCATAAGGATCGCAAGACGGGCGCTAACTGCGTAATTCAAAAGATAAGCATGGGCTTGCTGTTGAAGCTCCGGAGTCAACTGATCGTAATACTGTGATGTAACGGAGAAGCTCTTCAAAGAATAATTTGATTTCACAGCCATCAAGGCCAAGGCTTGAGTTTCAACCTTATTACTACGGAAAAGATCCGTCACAATCGTATAGAAAGTCTGGTCATCAACTTCTTTTTTTGAATAAGCCTCAAGAAGTTTTGCCATATTCTCTTTGCTTGGCTGAGCCATCATAAGGGCTCTCCATTGGTCGCCACTCAACGTATTCTTAGTCTGTTGTTGTTCAGCTACGTTTTGGTTTTTTCCCGAATTTTCAACGCGTTGAGGAGCAGAACCTGAATCAGCCATAAAACCATCGTCACCAAGACCTTTCGCTCTCTCGGCTGCGACAACTTGTACGTCGACTTTTCCTTTACGAGGATCTTCTGATTTCTTTGGCGCCTCTTTCTTCTTTTGAGCGACCGCAGGTTTAGCAGGGGCTTGCGCGGGTTTAGTGGCCTGAACGGCTTTTTTGCCATCTTCCTTCTTTTTAGAAAACGGATTGACGTAATTACGGGACACTTCACGTCCGCCCAAATCAAAAAGCGATGCTAAAAAAGATGTCTTGGGGCGGGGCATTTCGTAAACCACGTCCTGCCCACCAAGAGCCGCCTGAACAGGTGCTTTAAGCAAATAACCCATACCGCCCACCATGATGATGGCAAATCCAAGAATCGCAGTTTCGAGTTTTCTATCTGTGAAGCTCATTGTAGCCTCCTGTTCTTAACTTATGTAAGAGCAGGGCTTGTGCCACTCCAGAAGAGTCCTATTGGATTTGGTCTTATTCACTCTGAGACAGAGACAAACTTGCGTCCCCGGCTGTCAAAAAAACAAACAATCTCAAAATGAGATTCTATTGAGAGGCCCCTGGACAAAACCCAGGGCGAGGCCCTATGGAGGGAAACTGGCGACATGTATCCGGTCGCTTCTCATAGACCGTACATAAACGTGTTTTGGAATCTAAAAACAGACAGTCACGATTGGCTTTTTGGGTCAACATAAAGAACTCCGTCCCCTGACGGTAAGATACGACATAACCCTCTTTGATTAAACGCTTTGCCATTTTCTTAATAGAGCCCGCAGCCTCATCTTCAGTCACTAGCTCCAGGCGAATAAGATCAGAAAGTTTAACCTCCACAGGCATAGTGCAGCAGCCGCCCCAGCAGCCTTTGCACATGTCTGTTCGATAGGTTTTCCAAGTAGAGGGACGATCAACGTCAGGTCGTTTCATAGAATACAAGTCTTAAGGAATTCTTTTCTTCACAAGTTTGCTGTTATATCTTGCCATTGGGTCCGCGGATTGAAGTAATACAACACTATAACCTCGCGTGTAAAGCTCACGAAGAAACTGCGGCATGATTTCCGCCGTTCTTCTTTGGATATCATGAAAAAGAACAATGCCTCGGCCTTTTTCATCTAAACGCGCCAACGTATTACGAAGCAAAGTCTCATTCGGCTGAGCCTTCCAGTCTTCACTATCGATGGACCAAAAGAACTCGCCAGTCGAATTCATTTTTAGATAGTTCTTGAGCTCAACAGAAGCTTCCCCATATGGGAACCGGAAGAAGGGGTCCACCCAACCAAGAATATCATGAATCGCCTGATGTCCTCCCTTGATTTCCGCAACCGCTTCATCAAAGGTCAGAACGCGTCCATTATTCCGACGGCAGGCATTGCTTGTTCCCAGGCAGGCATGACTTATCGAATGACTTCCAATCGCGTGACCATCGGCGGCGACCTGCTTAACCGCGTCGGGATTCAATCGAATATTTTTAGCCATATGAAAGAAGATGGCTTTTGCATTCACTTCCTTTAAAGAGCGCAAGATAGAAGCGGTGTATTCGCCGCTAGGTCCATCGTCAAAAGTAAGTATGACTTCTTTGCGAGCCACATCTCCGAACACGGCAAAGTACCCATTGGAGGTATCTCTCTTTTGAACATTTGGCTGAAATTGGAAGTTATTCGCTGACGCCGAGGCCTTAAGGGCATCGACAGGAACGGACAGTTGCTTGCGTTCAAGTGCATAATGAGTCTCAATTTTACCTAACAACTCTTCTTTGCACGAACTCAAAAGAGCCCGATTGTTTTCGTGACGGATCTCATTTTCAAAAATCGTCAAGGATTGACCATCCAAGACGGTTAACTCGCCACAGAGATCTTTTTTTAGATTTTCTCTCTGCGACGAATCCTGCATAAAATCCTGTTGCCACTTTGAGAACAAAATTTCAGGATTCGATTCGGATTTTTCCCATTCAAGAAGGGACTGTGCATTTTGGTTATCACTCACCGCTTGTTGGACACTTCGGGCAATCGAGTTTCCGCACCCGACAAGATATCCCGCGACCAATACAACAATTCCACTCACTAACAAGTTTTTCATTTTCACCTACTGAGATACGTCTGTTCCCTGCCCAACGTTAAGAACATTCCAAGCAATATTCTTTTGCTCGTCCCCCTGTTCGGTTTCCTTTTTTTGCTCTGGCTTCTTTAAGCTAAATTTAATTTTAGAATTCTCGATGATCACTCGTGGATCCACCGAGTGATTGTCGAAAATCACAAGGTTGCGAGAGGCTTGCGCAGTCACCACATGAGGATTCCACAAGTATTTAAAGTAAATTACCAAAGAGCCCGCAAACTGGCTCAGCAGCAAAGATAGAAGCCCCAAACTGAAAAGTCCTATTTGAGGAAGCGTCGTTTCCCAACGGGCCTTCTCTAAGACTTCAAATCGCGTATCGATAGAAATTTTTTGCGCTTCAATCTTCGCCAATGCAGTGCTCAATTCTTTGTAGCGATTGAACTCCAGCTCGGACTTCTTCTTCAAGTCCTCGACCATTTGGGCTGCAAAAGGAAGAGACTTCGATTCTTTTTTCAGACGATCAATAGACGCCTGCACTTGCCCCAGTTTTTCGGCCAAAAGACTGTTTTCGATTTTCAAAGATTCAATTTTGCCACCGACTCCATACAAAGCACTTTCTCTTTGTCCGGTGCGACCTCTTTCAAGGTACTGAATCATCTTTTTATTTTCAGCCATCTTCAACTTGATTTCATTTGAACGAACTAGAAGATCCGAGACGTAATCGCCCATTTTTTCTTTTGAAGCCAAAGGCAGAATGTTTTCATCTTTGTTCTGCATATCTGCCAACTGTTTCCCTAAAAGAACCAGCTTTTGATCAGCCTCATTTTTTTGTTTTTCCATGAAGTCTTCAACACGGGCGATCTCATCAAGCTCCCGCTTCTTCAAAGTCTCCGCCGCCAGCTCCGACGCGGCATTGGAAATAAACAAAGACATCGATTTGACGGGAGTTACCGCGGACACCTTGATTTCAAAATCTGAATCTAGCTGAATGCGTGTCCACTTATCCAGACGCTGCAAGAAAGCGATCTTGTTTTCATCCTTATCGAGGTCTTTGAGGTAGCTTTTCTTCAGGAGCTCATACCCTTCACGTTCTTCCATCGTGATCAAAGGACTCTGGCCCCTTTCTTCGATGCGTTGAAGAAGGGTCTCATAAAACTCTCGTGTTTTAAGATACTCAATATGCTTGGACAGCAAGCTGCTGCCTTTTTTGGACTCTTGAACCGATTTCGAAAGTCCAAAGAACTGGTTTGAGAAGGCTTGCAACGACGAGTTTTGAGAGTCATTAATGACGATCGTCGACGATGCCACAAAGGGGATTTTCACGACATAAACTAAAATACTGACCGCAAAAAGACCTGCGGCAAAAATCGCAAACATACGCCAATGTGACATATACAGCTTAATGATTTCGCCTACGGTTAATTCAGGCTCAATATGTTGATCGCTCATAACTATCCACCTTTGGTGACACACCCCTGCAAGCATTGGTTGTGCCACTGTTTTTGGTGCTTGGCCTGTGTTTAATCTGCAATGAGGATTAAGACTTTGAAATTAGTTCAGGTGTGAGCGCTCATTTGACAGCTTCCATAGGATCACAACCACCAGGATAAAGAAGCCCCCATCCGAGGGTCAAATGCGAGACCTAAACGGAAATTGGACCCACTGGGGAACTGACATGGGTCCACGCCAAAACCTGCCCTGTAGCAGCCAGCTCTGGCTCTATGATTTCCCTGTTTTTGCCATGGAGGCCGCCACAAAACCAAAAACCATCCAATACAAACGATCCGCCATGCCACCGATCGATAAATGGATATGGTAAATGACAAGAATAGGAATATGGGAAAGCAAATAGATAGCGACCTGTCTCTTCGCGAAATCCACCGTCGCCAAAGACTTTAAAGAACCGATCAGCATCAGAATCAACGCGATTCCACTTAAGACCAACAAGGGCCAACCTCCCACAACTCCGGCCGAAACAAAAATATTATGGGGATCTTTCATCGCATTGTAGTTTGAAACATCCACCTCATTGCCTGCCGCAAACTTGGAAAGAAGTCCATGTCCCAACCACGGCTCCTGCAAAAATATCTGGCTGCCCCGTTCAACCTCTTCCCAACGCGAGGCAACTCCATCTTGAGCTTCTCGAGTCCCCAAGGAGGCCTCCCCAGTCGCGATCCCCCGTGCAAAGTCATACACCTGCACACCGAAGAAAAGTGAAAAGGTCAGCACAAAAGATACAAAGGCAAATTTAAAAACACGCCCCTGATTTGTTTCCGTCTTATGCAAGATCAAGGTCACAACAAAAGCCATCAAGGCCGCCGCCGCTGACGAACGGGTTCCCGTTAAAATGATTGCAAAAAAACTTGCCGCAAGAACGAGTCCACTCCAAATCTTATGTTTCAATTTTTCCTCTTTAAGAAACGTACCTAGAGAAAAAATAAACGCCACCGTTGCACAGGTCACCATATGGGGGATGTGCTTAAAGACGCCCACAAAACGCCCCCCTTTAAAAACACCTCCCCCGGCAACAACCAGAAGAATCAACGAGAGCAGTACCAAAGCTCCCGCCCAACGCTGAATGTAGCGCAGAAATTCTTCGACATTCCACAAACTGGGAATCAAAAGACCATAGACAACGATCATAAACAAAGCGACACCCAAAGCCCCCACTTGCATCACCGCCGACTCATCGGGATTCACGTAGTGTGCTTGCAACAAGGTTTGAACTGTCAATGTCAGCATCAAGAGAAAAACAAAGAGCTTATAAAATCCGCTGAGATGATTCCGGGAGCGCACCCTCAATGAAAGGAACGCCAAAGGCACTCCAAAAAGGGCGCACAAGAACACGTTCAAGAAGGGATGAAGGCCTTGCTGATATATCAGGAAAGAGAAACTTTGTGGCACAGGCAGAACACTGCCGAAAGAGATTTTAGAAATGAAAAGCATCGCCACAAGGGCTTTTATCAGAAATAAAATGCGTCCGTCGCGAGCCTGTATCATTATTTCCCTGAGTTTTTATCAATAAGAATTGCAGTCAGAGCAATACCCAAAATTACTGAAACAACGGTAATACCGCGAGCTGCTTCGTTGCTGACCCACGGGGTGCGAGGAGGAACATAGACAAAGTCATCCTGCTGCAGCTTCAGGTTTTTTGCGCCCCCATATTTTATCAACTTTTCGGCATCCACCTCATAGGCTCCTTGATATTCATTGATCGCCTTGGATTTGATCTCTGCCCATGTCTTGGGTTCCATTTTTCGCACTAAGATCTCGGAAAGGTCTCCTCCGTTGGTGGTCCCCCCCGCCAAAGTGATCAACTTCAAAAGATCGGTGTTCGCCGGGACATAATAGATCCCCGGTTTGTTCACAGCCCCCAAAAGTTGCACAGTGATCAGAGACTCTTTGGGAGAAGAACGAAAGATATACTCGGAGGACTGCTGCGGAGGCTTAATGTCACTTAACAACCCCAC
>JAHRXB010000134.1 GCA_019104905.1 Bdellovibrio sp. | reverse complement strand
GGAGGATACAGGGGTTCAAATCCCCTTGGGAACGCCAAATTTTTGAAAATCAAAAACCCCGTATCGCAAGATACGGGGTTTTTTATTTTCATCAACTGACATCGCAATGGGTCCCGCATACCGAGAACGCCACCTCACACCAACCTCCCCCTCTGCCCCCAAAGAACATTCACCGCGATATACAAACTAACCACGGCCGCAAAGAAGCACCAGATCGATGTTGTCGCCTCTCGATTGATTGCTTGAGCAAGAACCATCCCGGCAAAAACCAAATAGCCCGCTTTTTTCACCGTTCGCAGACTCGATACAAAAAATGGGATCATCGTCGGAATATCGTAAATTAGAAAATCAATGCTCGCTGGCCAGAACCTTTTCATATTTAAAAACGAATATCCCAAACTATGACCAACGACGGAGGCCGCCAACAGCGAAACCCCCAACCCCATGAAACCAATCACCTTCAGTATTGTTTTTCTTTTTTTATTTTCTTCAACTTGATACAGCGACCACGGAAGCCAGCTCGGCCAAGCCACAAGCGCCACCGCGACAAACAGCAAAGCTCCATATTGACTGAGGCCTCCCACCAATTCCGATCCCATCGACTGCCAAACAACTCCCTCCGCCGCCTGCTGAATACCAAACAAAAAAGGAATCGCCGCGATCATCCGGTGTTGCTTTGACGTATTCCCCAGCGTCGTCACTGCCCCTGTCGATATCAATAGCGCTGCCGAGCCATAACTTACACTCGCGGAAAAGCACATAGGTTCCTCCAGACATCTCATTGTCCTTCGAAAAAGGAAAACTGGTATCTTTGTTTAGCCTCTTCAGCAAAAAACACACGGATCGCGCTGCATATCTATTGTAAACGAAAAGACCATTCTTGCTTTTAAGCATGCCTTTTCTAAAATAAAAAACGGGGGCTCAATCTGAACCCCCGAACAATCTGCATCTTATTCTGTTCTCGTTGCGATCTAACAACGGTTATTTAAAACTTCCCGGAATTCCATCAATCATCAACCCGATCATAAAGTACGATCCCGAGAGATCCACAGTGCTGAGGCTACCATTGATGGAGCCTGAACGCTCAAACCCATCCACTTTATTCGTCTCAACGCCCCCTTCGGCGAAGAAATAGATCTTATTGTACCCTAATCCCACCGAAGCCCCGGCCGCCGTATAGGGAGTTGAGAACCACCCCTCCGCTGCAGACTTTTTAAGTTCGCCATTTTGCCCTGCGCTCGTTAACTTGAATGTCGTGTTTGTTCCTCCGAAGCCCGCAAAAACATCCGCCCGGAAGATGTCGGTCTTTACGATAGGGACTCTGGCCAAAAGCAAGACCGCGTCCTGGTCCACTTTGGCGCTATAATCTGTCATAAGATCCGTATCTTTTTCATCACTGCTCGCAAATTTCTTAGAATAGCGAAGACCGACTTCAAGAAAGTTCACAATCGGATAAGTCACTTCAAGACCAATCTGATTATGTGTCTCCATCTTCTTTAACCCGAGCGGCTCAATTGTTTGATTCACATTCTGCGGATCGACACCGGTTGATCCCAAGAAAAAGCGCGCCTGAACTGGAAACTCTTTTGCAAGAGCCAGACAAGGTCCCATTAATAAAAGAAGTCCACAAGCAAACTGTCGCTTCAACATAAAATCCCCTCGTAAGGCTTTATGTTAGCCCGCACAAAACTCGCTCTCAAGAAAAGTACTAGGGAGCCCTTAGTAATCCCGATTTAGGCCCAGGCTCTCCTCCGGGATGTCTTATACAGATCCGAGATAATTATCATCTTGATATCAAGATATTTCCATATTATCTTGATATCAAGATGAATGACTCCATAGACATATTCTTTGAAGAATGGCTCCAACAAAGAGCGTCCCTTCCGGCGCTATCTCCAGATATACAATTTATTTATCGAATTGCTCGACTCAGTAAGATTCTGGGGCAACGCCTGGATCGAACTTTGGTTAAATACGAACTCACGCGCTCCCAATTCGAAGCCTTAGCGGCGCTTCGCCGAAAACACCCCGAGCCTCTCTGCGCCCAAGATTTGATGGAAGCAAGTCTTCTCACCTCCGGGTCCGTCACCGCTATGATCAATCAGATGATCAAAGCCCAGTGGGTCGAACGAGATCTGCACTCCGAAGACCGCCGGCGCATACAAATTCGCCTCACGAACAAAGGAAAAAACAAGGTCGAAGCCGTGCTACGAGAACGCATTAAGGACAACACCCTCCTAGCAAATCTTGTTAGCAAAACGGAACAAAACAAAATGAATCTGATGTTAAAAAAATATCTGATGCTTCTTGAAGATCTCGAGTCTAAAGAGGAGTCTAAAAAATGAATACATCTTCCTTTCCTATGTCGTCCTATCTTAAAAGAATTGGCCTCCAACAGCAGCCTCCGACAAATCTCACCGGCCTCAAAGATCTTGTTCAAGCCCACAGCTTTTCAATAGCTTTTGAAAACCTCGACGTCCTCGCCGACATCCCTATTCTATATTCTTTGGATCAAGTGATTGAGAAAATTCTGAATCAGGGGCGAGGGGGATATTGTTTTGAGGTCAACGGCCTCTTAAGCGGCGCCCTTGATTCTCTTGGTTTTAAATATAGAAAACTAATGGCTCGCGTAAGTTATGGGCGACCCACCCCCGGCCCCAAAACTCATCTTGTTTTCGCTGTGGACTGCGACAACGAAGAGTGGTTCGTCGATGTGGGCTTTGGCGGCCCCGGCTTGACAGAGCCCGCTCTCTTCCGCCCAGGACTCGAATTCACTCAAAACGGCGCCACCTATCGCTTTGTCGAAGAGCCCCATAATAACATGCACCTGCAAAGAAAAATCGCTGGAAAATGGGAAGGTCTTTATATTATCTCTCAAGAGCCGATCCTTCCCATCGACATCGAAGTAGCCAACCACTTCGTTTCAACCTGGGGACGCTCCCCCTTCAGATCCATCTTCATGTGTCTTCTTCCCACTAGCGAGGGCCTGGTTACGCTACAAGCAACGGACCTCATTCATCTGAATGAAGAACTTGTCCCTACACAAAGGACGCCTTTACGAAATGCCGACGATCTAAAGAACACAATGAAGACCATTTTCAAAATAGACGTCCCGACGCCCCTTTCCGAGTTGGCCTGGAACAAAGTGAATCGATAAAAAATTTAATTTTATTCGCCCGAGGAAAAATCTAAACGCCCGGAAACTTCCAACCTGAACTTACCCCGTCCACTAGAAACCAAACGGATCGCTGACGCCTGCTCCTCGAGTCGTTTTCTAAGAAGGATCAGCCGCGTTTCAAGATTGTCCTTAATCTCGGGCAAATTCAGACTTTTTTCCGCGCGAAGCTCCATATTGGAAAACTCGGAACGTCCGGACTTAGAAAAGGTCTGAAGCAAATACCATAGTATTCGAGCTGGAATGTTCTTTATAAGATACTGGTCATTAACAAAAATGAAGTCATCACCAGGAACATAACGAACGCGCAAGATCGGATTTTGCTCTTTGAGAGTGTGAGAGTCTTGTTGGCTTGCGACCTTCATTGCTCTGCCCTTGGCTTCTAAAGCGCTAATCCCAACACCTAACATATTCGTGATAGTAGATAGAAACAGTTGATCCCGCGGACCCCAGTTCCTTTTGGTTTCAGACTCAACAGCTAAAACTCCGATAAACTCTCCGTGAGCTTTAATGGGGGCGGCCACTTGAGAGGCCGGGTTCGTGAGTCCTGGCAGCGGAATTCTCGGAGTGAGTGCCTCCGAAGAAACCCCGAGCTTAACGGCTTTGGCATAACGAAAGACCTCGGCCATGGCATTAACCTGAAGCAGACGGCGATGTTCTGCGCACAGTCCGATCAGCCCCTCTCCCCATTTGACTTCGGCCCCAACGCCACCTACCGCATAACCAAAACTTGCGTGAGTAACCAGCAACTTTTCATCTTCATCAGCAAGAAGAAGAATCATATGGGTCCATCCCAGATACCGATTTAAAAGTTGCATCGACTGATCAAACAACTCTTCAAGACTCATGACTTGATTCATCTTATCTGAGATGACTCTCAAAAGCTCAAGATCCTCGCGACTCTCAGACGGACAATCCGTCATCGGAGGGTGATAGTCTGTTTCACCCTCCTCCTGCTCGATCTCAAGGACTTCGTAGATATCAACAGCCTTCAGCTTGAATATGGAACCCATCCCCTCATAAGCGGCGATCACATCCATTTTCACGGACATTTGATCAAACACAGGCCCTTGATCCTCGCTGCGGACATACTTTGTTCTAAGTCGATATGACTGCAAATTCACAGGATGTCTGACTCGAATCGCGGCGTAAGGATTTTCCATCAAGTTTGCGCGGGTTCGATTGAAAAATTGAAAGGAAGTCGCAACATGTTTCTCATCAACTCGATAGACATGACTCAAGTAAGACGCATTCGGAGTTCCATCTTGAGAACAGGTGGCAATCGTCGATGGGATGACTCCTTCAAAACAGCAATCCAGTTGCGCTAACTTTATACTCAAGGTGACCCCATAGATTGCCCCGCTTTAGGGCCGGGTGTTTGAATGAAAATATTCTCGATACTCACATCAACCGCAATATCAGGAACGAGTCTAAGTCCCATAGCAGCTTCTCGAGTGACACCAATCAATTGAATTTCTCGCTGAAAAGCTGTCGCGCACTCCTGAGCGATGGGTTGCTCCGTAGGATCCACAGGTCTGACCCGAGTCACGCGTCCTTTAATTTGTGCGGCGGCATAGGTTGGAGGACGTGACATAGATACGGCAATACTGCTGTTGTTCTCAATATTAGCCAAAGTCCGAGTGGCTCGTTGCTGGACAAGGAAGATCGTCATCTTGCTGGCGTCCGAAGAGATATTAATCCCAGCGCCATCGCAGATATCTGGCCTCATCTGGGCATCGCGAGTGGCGACCACCATGCTCACTCCCAATTTGATAATGTCTTTTAGCTCATTAATATCCATGACTGCCTATCCTACAGGCCCTTTAGGAAAAATTTAAGATTTTTTTAGTACATTTCTAGGAATCCCGTGTACGGCAAAACGGTACACTGTCTTCATCAAGTTTAGAAAAGGAACAAACATGACACTAAATAAAATGATTTTACTAGGCTGTCTTATCGCCACTCCGACCTGGGCACAGAATAGAAGTAAAGCTGTAGCTCCGAGCATTGAACAAGGACGCTACTTGGCACGAGTGATCGGCTGTAACGATTGCCACACTCCCATGTATGGTCTCAAAAATG
>JAHRXB010000017.1 GCA_019104905.1 Bdellovibrio sp. | reverse complement strand
ATTTGGTTCGTATCTTTGACGGCGTGACATCTTTTAGCCCTCCATCATGTTGGCGAAGATGATTTCTGGGAACATGTAGTTGGTCTCCACGTTCTTACCTTGTTTGGTGTCGAACACGGGGAACTTCACGTTGGTGTCATGGGCTTGGCGGGCCTCATCCATGATCTTAACGATCTCGTTGTAGGGGACTTTGCCATCAGGATTGAGTTCAATCTTGAAAACTTCAGGATGAGCTTTTTTTATAGCAATCAACTTTTGGTGAAGACCCGGATAGTCGAAGGCCCCGTCGCGCATGGGAATTGTTTCAACCTTCTCTTGTCCCTTCTCGGTGATAATGATGCGAATGCCCTCTTTACCATCCACCTCCAGAGCCACGTTGGTTGGAGTTTGTTGTTGATCTTGGCGCTGAATGGCCTCATTTACGACCTGAGGCAATTCCGTTTCAATCACCATCATTTGCACGAAGGCGGAAGAAACCAGCAGAACGGGCACCAACTTCACCATCACGGCAAGAAGGGGTGCCAAGTCCAATTCAAATTCACTGTTGTGATCTACTTTAATCTTACGAATGCGTCTCATAAATCATCCCATCCTTGATAAGGTCCACCGCGCCGGGAAAAAGGCTTCTTTATGAAGCCTTGGATCCAGGTGACGGAGGAGTCACAGTTGGAGGCACGACGTGATCCGGGAATACGTTTTGGCGAGTCAGGTTCGGGATGTGCGCACTAGTTAAAAGCTCGGTCAGTTTTGAGCACTTCTCTGATGTTTGCTCGATCAATTGGTTTTGGCGAGCCGTCAAGAAAGAGAAGAACACCATCGCAGGAATTGCCACTGCAAGACCTAATGCTGTCGTATACATCGAAACCGAAATACCGTGTGCCAGCAAAGCTTGCTTTTGAGCAGGGTCCGCTGTTGCCACCGCTTGGAACGAAAGGATCAGACCGTGGATCGTACCCAAAAGACCAAGAAGTGTTGCCACGTTGGCCAACATGGAAAGGTAGTGCAAACGCTTGGTGTAAAGAGGAATATTTTCGCTCAAGGCGATGTCATGGGCTTGAAAGATCGTGTCGTCATCGCGATCTGCTTTTTCCAAGATCGTTTTGAACGCGGCGGCCAATGGTTTCTTCTCCAGCTGCGCGCACATCAAAAGAGCTTCATCGACTTTTTTAGCCAAGATCAAGTTTTGGATTTTACCCATGAATTCTTCGACATTCATTCCATAGTCCTTGTAAAGAGCGCGAGCGCGTTCTGCGACAAGAACTAAAGAACCAATTCCCACCAATAGAATACACCAGCCGACAAAGCCGGAATCATTCATGAACTTTAAGAATGCCATTTGTTTCCTCCTTGGAAACGCCACCGCGTGTCCATTTTGTTAATTGCGCTTTGCCTTGGTCTTGCACTTGGAGGAAACGAACTGCGTAATGCAAACCTGATTTTACATTGAGTCTTTGCTTTGAATAGTTCTTACGAACGACTTCACAAAGAACGTTGAAAGTCTGAGGATTTTCCTCAGAAGATCTAAAATGAAGAAGAATCTTTTGTCCGGGAAGCAGCAAGGGGTCGTTTAACAGAACCAACGCGCCATTTTCACTGACACTGAGTGTGTGACCGTCAAAAAAGCTGTGATCATTGTGGGCATAAATCGGCACTTCAAGATTCACGCGGGGAAATTGACGCTCTTTAAAGACGCCGGCAAGATGATCTTTGGTTTCGATCAAACGGCACAGGCGGTCTTTTGAGAACTCTTGAAGATCCCCAAGCAATGTCCAATTTTCAAGATGTGAAGCCCATACGTAGTTGTAGTCGTAGAGCTCACTGTTTTGAATCATAGTGATCAAGGATTTGTAATCGTAGGGACCATATTTCATTTCCCCACGAAGAATGTACCACTGATCATTTGTTGTCGCTGTTTGTACCCCACCCATACAATTCCTTTTATAATTTCACCGACGTTGGATAATAGTCGATTTGGATATTGGCGTTAGCTCCGGGCACCGCGCTTCCGTGGAAGGTGATGGTCAAGTCTGTAGCATCATAAGTCCAGCCGTTGGTTGCATCTTGCGGAATGGAGACTCCATCGACTGTAACTTTGATGGTGTCGACTTGGGCTGCACGCGCCAGTTTAAACACACTGGAAAGCTGTACGATGGAATCAGAAATAAGCGACAAAGACTCTCCGAAGTTGGAACAGAGGGAGGCTTTTACGCCGCCAGTAAGATCCGCAAGTTGAGGCAAACGAGTTGAAATTTTGCGCGCAAAACCGTCTGTTGAAAGTTGGGTTTTGCAGGCGTCATCGGGGACATAGATGGTGTTCACGGAATAGTTTTTACCATTCACGGCCGCATTGGTATATGTGTTCAGAAAGTCAACGTAGCTTTGCACGGTATAATTTTTTGAAGAGTCTTCAAAAGCCGTCAAAGAGGAACCAGAGAAGTCTTCTTCATCGCTGACAATGATGACGGCCAAAAAGGCGTCGTCACGACGGAAAGCCACATTCCAAGGCTCTAACAAAGTCTGTTTGAAGCTTTCAAAGGCCCGCTCGTCACCGTTACCCAGCGTTCCTTGCTTGATATTTGTCGAGAAAACGCTGCTCATGTTCGGAGTGTCTTTGTCCATCACAAACACGCCGGAATGAGTTTCAACTCTGCTTGGAGTCTTTTGTAAAACCGCACCATCCTTGATGCGGGCTTTAGTGCTTGAAGAGTTGAACTGTTTTTCCCAAGCTTCTGTGGTTGTCACGGCCATGTGAAAATCATAGTTTTGCTGGTTAAAACGATAAATGAACGATTGAAAATTCGAAGCAAGACTGTTTTGAGAGGTCTCCATAGAGCCGGAGTTGTCAACCACCCAGAGGACGTCAATCTTCTTGGGAATGAAGACAGCTTGCTGCTTATAATCAGAGCCATCTTTCAAGAGCGAGAATGAATCTGTGCTCTTGTTGCATCCGGCGAACATTGCCACAGCGGAAGCCATCATGACTGCTTTGCGTGCAACTTGATTTAACATACGGTTTGCCCTCCTGAGCCCCACCATGCTTCGTAGTGGATTCAGTTTCGTTCAAAGAGGTAAAAAACTGAAATCGGCCATAACTGCCTGATTTTGTTTTTTATTCGTTGAAGGGTCTCATTGTGAGACAGCCTAAGCTGTTGAAAATATTAGCAGTTATAAAATCAATCACTTTTAAAAAAATATTCTTCTGTTGAACTCGTCGACAGTTTCCAGAGGATTCCCCTGGCTCTGCAGGGCTAAGTCTGCGTACTTTTGGGAAGTTCTTTTGAAGCGGCGAACTTTTATACGACAGTTTGACTCGGCGAATTGAGACGCTTGTAAAGTTGATCCGTGGTCGCAAGAGTGCAACAGTAAAAATCTGCAAGGAGAGGCTATGAGACTATCAATGTTTGTAACTGTGTTATTGGCGACTTTTGTTGCGAAAGCAGAAGTTGGTTTTAAAAACGGAAACAATATTACCGCTGTTCTTTCTCAAGGGGAAATTACCGTTCATTGTCAGGATTCTGGGATGCCTGGTGGCCCCACTTTTGGTGCCTTCCGATGTCAGGAAGAGATTCTTTTGACCGGGGAGTACGATTACTTTGTGGGTCCTCAAGGTGTTAAAGGCGATAATGTCTCTTTGACAGCCACTCATGAAGACGGATCGCAAAGAACAAAGTCTGTTGGCTATGATTCTGAAAAGGGTCAAAGCACAAAGACTATTAACTTGTGGATTGCGACTCTTTTGCAAAGACCGTTGTTGAATCCGGGTAAAAACGTTGTTGCCTATAAAATCTCGCTGGATGGTAAAACAACTTCAAGCGGACAGTTTGTCGCCACAGTGAAAGATGGTGGACGCAAGGTGTGCTCTCGTCGTGGGGTTTACTGGTCGAACAACAGCAGCGATTGTCAGTCCGGCAACAATATGTGCTGGAGATATTTCCAGGAAAATAACTACTGTTTGTAGTTAGAGAGTGTCTTCGATCAGTTGAGATTGTATCAGCTGATCGAAGTCTTGCCCTTCAGTGCGGCCTTGGCTTTTTGCCAAAAGCCCTCTTTTTCATCCAGACTTAATTCGCCCCAATTCCGACCTTCACTTTGAGCGATTTCAATCATCTTACTAAAGCGTCCCTCAAAACGTTGATTCGCGCGGCGAAGAACTTGTTCCGGTTCCATCTCGAGATGTCTTCCTAATTGCGCTAAAGAAAAAAGCACGTCTCCCAGTTCGTGTTCGACCTCCGCATCCGAGCCCTCTTCCAAGGCTTCGCGTAGTTCTGCAAATTCTTCTTCTACTTTAACCATGACACCTTCGGCGTCTTCCCAGTCAAAGTTCATTTTCTCAGTGCGCTTGCCGATTTTGTAGGCTCTTTGCAGGGCGGGGAGTGGGGGAACATTCAGAGCATAAGGGGAGGGGGTGCCTTGCGCGGACTTTTCCTGGTTTTTGATTTGCTCCCAGTTGCGAATAACTTCTGCGGAATCCGCGACCTCCACGCCTGCGAAAACATGGGGGTGACGACGAATGAGTTTTTCGGAAATAGAGGCAATCACGTCATCAAAAGTGAAGGCTCCGCGTTCTTCCGCCAATCGAGAATGGAGGATCACTTGAAAGAGAACATCGCCAAGTTCTTCTTTGATCTTTTGGTCTTTGTGGGGGCTGGCGGGTTCTTCCAAAGCTTCCACGAGTTCGTGGGTTTCCTCAATTGCGTATTGAGTCAAGGATTCGTGAGTTTGCTCCTTATCCCAAGGGCATCCCTGGGGTCCGCGAAGGCGCGCTATGATCTCGACTAAGGACTCAATTTGACGTAAATTAGAGGGAATCTGTGACATAAGGAGCCTCGACTTTCCGATGGAATCTCCTCATTGCTATCACAATTACAGAGTGATTTCGACAATTATTACAAAACAGGGTACGGTATAAAACTGGATATGCAGCGAGGCAAGCAAACTAAAAAAGGTGAGAGTCCTGCGACTCGAGTCAACTATGAGGATCACAGTCTTAAGTTTTTAGACTGGGTGGACTCCATTGGTTTGGAAAAGACTTTTTTTGGGCGCGCCGTCCAGATCATGGAAGAAAAGTTTTTTATTCGTCGTGCGGCGCTGATTTTCCTCTATTGCGTGCTGCTCTCCTATACGATCTTCTACCAATTCGATATTCCTTATAATTTTAACGTTGGTGATGTCGCGAAGTTTGACGTCGTGTCCCCCATTGGTTTTGAAATGACCGACGAGGTGACAACCGAAGAAAAGCGTTTCAAAGGGGAGTACTCCGTTCCCATCGTCTACGATTACGACACCGGAGTTTTTGAGAGGGTCTCAGTTAACCTGATTCACTCTTTTAGAACCATGCGGGGATACTATCGCGAGACTCTGTGGCCCACGAATTTGGCAGCTCGCCGTGCGAAGGTGAAAGAATTTTTTCAA
>JAHRXB010000210.1 GCA_019104905.1 Bdellovibrio sp. | reverse complement strand
GGCACCAGTGGATATCTTGGAAGTACGACGGGAACTCTGGGCACCACTTACTATAACAACTACAACAGCTCGGTGATCACTCCTCTTCCTGGAAGTTCGACCTCCACCATCTATACAATTCCTAGCAGTCGGTAAATGCCTTCTACCAGGCTCCTCTTTGCAGGAGCCTGTGGCCTTGATTGTATGAATCTTCCGCAAAACGAATCACCCCATCTGAACTTAGTTGTGAGGTCAAAAACGCCATATAGACCGGAATCGGCTGCTTCAGTGAAACTCTGGTTTCGCGGTCCAAAACCTCACCGGGCTTGGCGGTGTTCTTTTCGATAACATCCCGGGTCCAGGGCGTACCTTGCAAAAGGTATTCTGCTAAATCCAACGGGCGCTCGATTCTCACGCAGCCCGAGCTAAGCAGTCTTTGGGGTTCCGCAAAAAGCTCCCGCTGATTTGTATCATGCAAGTAGATCGCATAAGAGTTCGTCATCATGAATTTGAGAACACCCAGAGCATTCATATAATGAGGTCTTTGGCGAATAAAGATCTGCGTGTCCGCGTTAGGATCCACCCTCCACCAATCAATGGTCGATGGATCAATCCGACGCGTGAAGGATTTGTTCCACACCTCATAGTTGTGAGAGTCAAAATAATATGAAATCTCCCATGGCCTCAAGTTGCGAATGTCCTCCAATTTATCCTCGCGGAAAATGGTCGGAGGCACCACCCAAAATGGGTTGATGATAATGTAAACGATCTTGTCCTTCATCGTGGGAGACTTTCGTGCTGGACGACCATTGATCGTTCTAAAACTCATCGTATAAAGAGAGCCCTTCGATTTATCCACAAGGCTGAAGTAGGACATCGCCAAATTGATAAAAATATAACGATCTTCAAAAGTTTGAGGGAACCACCGCATCTTTTCCATGTCCAGACGCACTTGTCTCATCCGATCCTGACAAGAGACATTCAGATACTTCCACGTCTTCCCATTAGGAGAAATGACCCCGTCAGGCTTAAATCGCAACATCCATTGAACGTCATTGATGGCTGCCAAGGTTTGTCCATCAAAGAGATCATCGACAGAAGGAACATTGTATCCCAACTGTCGCAATCGATTTTTTATCGCAGGAAGAGAACTGTTCTTTGCACCTAACTTCAAAACTTTTTTAACTGCAGGAATGGCCCCCCACTCGTTTTGATTACAATAGCCAGAGATCCTTTTTAGGGATTCTTTGAGAGCCAAGTACGGTGGCGACTGAGGTGTGAAACTTTCAAACAGAGGTCCTGCGCGTGTCCCGTGAGTCAGTAAGAGAACATTCAACTGCTTGGCGGTCACAAATGTTTTTCGCGGAAGTTTCACGTCGGTCCCCATAAGCTCGGGGTTCACCATCCCCAAAGAGACGTCCTGCAGAAGACGAAGATAGTTTTGATTGGCCTGGGTTTTCAGTGTGGGACTTCCAGCTCCTCCCCGGAGATAAGCCCATTCCATCTCATCTGTCCAATAGCTTTTTGGATTGAGCCCTTGATCTGAAGTTTGCAACATCGTGGCCCGCAAGTCTTCAAGATCCAACGCATCTATCACGGCGAGGTATTCAGACAGTTTAGACTGCGCCTGACCAAGGCAACTGACACTCAAGAAAATTCCAAGAACAATGAGTCGAAGCCGTTTCATAGTTCCCCCTCAAGTCTTTATAAATATCTTGGTCCTCTTTTAATGTAAGGAACAGAGGCCCCCTAGTCCCCCGACGTGTTCCTATCGAAAAGAAAACAAAGACTCTGCAAAGTTGCATAAAATATCCTCATTTTTTGACGATCCAAACAAATTCAAAACACAACGGTGACATATGAAACACGGATCTTCTGCTACTTTGAGCCCTCATAAATCCAACCTCATAGGAGCTTAAAATGAAAAACCTTTTCTTCCTTATTATAGGAGGACTTCTTGTATCACTCTCCCCCGCTCTGGCCTGCGATGGAGAGGCTCAGTTCATTGCCAAAGTAGGATCTCGAAATTTCAGTCTTTCTCAAGGATGCAAAGTGACTCTGACAGAGGTTCGACATTTCTCTTCGAACCCCTTTTGTCCTTTGAGTCTGGAGGAAATCAACACCTCTGGATTACTCGTGGGCACCCTCAATGGACACGAGTGTGCCTATGATATCGGCGATGAGGTTTCAGGCGTTGCGGTCAAGCAAGGCGCTCGTTTTATTTTGGAATAGCCGTAAAAAAAAAGGAGACCTCATCGGTCTCCTTTTCATTTTGAAAATATTATTTCAAAAAATTATCTTTGGCTTGCAGGAACCCACTTCAGTCCCTCTTTGCCCGCCCATTTTCCACGAGGACGATAGATACGGTTGTTTGCGTATTGTTCAAACGCATGTGCGCACCATCCTGAAATACGAGACGCTGCAAAAATCGGAGTGAACAAGTCTGTTGCAATTCCCATAGAGAAATAAACTGTCGCAGAATAGAAATCCACGTTCGGCATCAAACCTTTTTCTTTGTACATAGTATCGTCAATCAAAGTCGACATTTCGTACATATGGTGAATGCCCGCTTGTTGAGTCAACTTGTCAGACATACCACGAAGGATGCGCGCGCGAGGGTCGCCGTTTTTATAAACGCGGTGGCCGATACCCATCACTTTTTCTTTCGCCGCCAACGCATCTTTCACGAACTGCTGTGCCTTTTCCATGTTGCCGATTTTTTGCAACATCAAGATCACTTGTTCGTTCGCGCCGCCGTGAAGAGGCCCCTTCAAAGCACCAATCGCAGAAACAATCGCAGAGTGAAGATCTGACAACGAAGATGCCGTTACGCGAGTTGCGAACGCCGAGCAATTCAATTCGTGATCGGCATGAAGGATCAAACAAGTGTCCATCACCTTCACGTGTTCAGCGTTTGGCTCTTTTCCGCCGCCCAACATATACATCATATTCCAAGCAATAGACTTATCAGCTTTAGGAGTTACGGGCTCTTGACCTTTGCGGATTGCATCGAATGCACAAAGAAGAGTTCCCATCTTTGCCGTCAAACGAACAGACTTGCGAAGATTTGCTTCCACAGAATTATCGTTCGCATCAGCATCCCAGTGAGCCATCAAAGAAACCGCCGTACGCAACCAGCCCATAGGGTGAACATTGGTTGGAATACCTTTAAGAACTTTAATGAAATCAGGGCTCAAAGCCATTTCTTTATGAAGTTCCGCAGAGAAAGTTTGCAACTCTGAAGCAGATGGAAGCTTGTCGTTCCAAAGAAGATAGGTCACTTCTTCAAAAGTTGAATTTGCCGCCAAGTCATCGATTGTATAACCACGGAAATTAAGATGATCACCAACAATAAAAGAAACTTTCGTTGTACACGCTACGACGCCTTCCAAACCCTTATCCAAGGCGCCTTCGTAAATATTTACTTCAGCCATTGCAGTATCCTTTCTGACTTTCAATTTAACATTCTACTCATAACAAAAACTTCAATAAGAAGTCACCCGGAAACACTCTAGTTCTTAGCTAGTTTAATAACTCTATCTTTAACCTCAGTCACGATCAGCGTCTGATCACGAACGGGCTCCGACTTCCCGGTGTATTTTTCATTGGCAAAGAGGATTTCATTACGCAGCTCATGAACACCTTGTTTCGGAGCCCGCAGGATGGCCTCAGAAAGTCCATGTCCTCCCCATCCCACACCCAAAGAATTTTGAGAAACCTTCAAACCCTCCGTCGCTAAAACCAATCGATCCCTCGGATTCAATTGAAGGGTGCGACTTTGAGGCTCCGTGTTAAAGTCTTTCCCCAGGCTGGGGCCTGTGGGCAACAGCTCGACCAGAGCGTCCTGGTCATAAACCTGCAGGAATCCATCAATCACGCCCACAGAACAGTACTGCATTTCATAACTACGACGATCCACCACTCCATAAAAAACGCTGGCTTTGTCTTCGTTAAGAATATGAGGCACAACCTCCTTGGCCAAGAGAGCGACCACCTTATGAGCCTCAAGCCCACGGCGCGCTTCCATCTGCGATGAGATCTTAATAATCACTGACAACAGCAAGGATGATAAGGAGTAGCCACTGGCGCTTGAAATCAAAATTCCAAATTTAAGTTTATCTTCGTGTTCAAAGATATCGAAATAGTCGCCACCCGAACGCGTTCCAGGAAGAAACTTTGTGCTGAACTCAAAGCCCTGCACATTGGGAAGCTCCGTCGGCGACAAAAACTTTTGCAAAGTCTGCGCAAGCTTCAATTCCTGGCTGATTTGCGTGATCAATTTTTCCAGAGCTGTGTTGGCTTTGGAAAGCTCCAACCGATAGCGATGCAGTTCCGCGTCCTTCACCGCCAATTCATGTTCTAGTTCTGAAATACGTTCTTTGAAATCGTTCTCGTCTGTCATGACCTCATATTGTAGAGACGTCACAATACGGTGTCACCTTTTTCGACCCCTTGGTCTTTAGTCGAGGCTTTCAGGATTCTTCAGCAAAAAAAGACCGCTTAATTGCTTCTCTTCCTCTTGAAGACGGGCCTGAATGTTTTCCGGCACCTGACCTTCTTTAAGTGAACTCAACCCCGCCAAGTGATAGCGAATTTCGCTGAGACGTTTATGCACCTTTTGCTTGGCCCAAGCCATAATGCCGTTGGAGGTGAGCTCCATCTCGACCCATGAAGAGGGAATATACTTCCCCTCTTGAATCTCGTCCACTTTGACCTGACTGCCAAAATGTCCCCAAATCATTTGCGCCGCAAATTGAAAACCCAGCATCACCGCAAACAGCAATACAAACTGCAGACTTCGTTCCTGAAAAGACGAAAGATCCGAAGAAAAGCCCAGATAAAATAAACTTCGAATTTCGCCGGCCACCAAGAATCCGACAATCACGCCCACGATTGAGACCAAGGAGAACTGCAAACCGATACGACGACACTCTTGATTTAAGTTTCGAGTCTGCCACCAAAAAAGAATCATCCTCGCGATTCTTTCGCCCGCAACAAGGCCCAAGGCCCCATTGAAGGACAATGTATTGGTCACCAATAACCCCAGTCCCATCGCCAGGGACCAAAACTCAACCCGCACAACAAAACTCATAAAGAGACTGGCCAGAAGAATCATGAAAACAGCCTCAAAGCGTCCATCGGCCAACATAAAGGCCGCCTCTCCTTGTCCTAGAATCGTCGAGATAACGCTGGCATTTCGCAACATCATCTCGCCCCCCACCAAAAACACGCCCGTGGCGAAAATCCACTTCAAAAATTGTCGCGTTTTCGGTGTCAGCCCAAAGCCGGTCAGCCCCAACACACACACACCCAAAAGAAAGAAGCCGTTAAAACTTAAAAAGAGAAGCCCCAAGATCACAACCCACCAAGCTCCCAGAGTACTGAGACACATCAATAAGTTGCTTGCCTTAAGACTGAGAACTCTCAGATTGTAAAGAGCCATGCCGGAGTACAAAGACTTTTGTGGTGACGCTTCTAAAACCGTGATCACCAAAGTGCGTGAGAACATCTTTCCCGTGGTCGTTTCCAGACCCTTCTCCAAAGAAGTCCTTTGCAGTTTTGCAAACAAATGCGCCAGTTGCTTCTGTGACTCGGTCAGCCCGAACATCATCAGAACAAAACTACCCAACCACATAAGTATCATAACGGACTACCTTTCCTTCATAGGAGTGTCGTACTCCCGGCAAAAGCTCTTCAGCATGGATCGGACGTTTTACCACCACTCGCTGCACAGGCCAGGTCAAAGCTTCCTTTAAAACCTCAGCCGCATCTTCATCATGCCCGACCAAGTCCCTGAAGACGACCATCTCTTGCTTGGGCAGGGCTGACTTTTTCTTGTGCGGATACATCGGATCAAAATAAATGCAGTCGATCTCAAGTTGCCCTTTGTGCTCCTTAAGAAAACTCAAGCTGTCGGCAAAATGCAGTTGATAAGATTTCAAATAGTCTTTGTGGGTGTGAGCGAAAGCCTCTTTCAAAAGAGCATACAGCACGGGAGATCTCTCAACCCCCGTCACCTGAAAACCCAGTTGAGTCAAAAAAACGCTGTCCACGGCAAGCCCCACGGACAGATCCAAAACTTTTCTATAGCCTTTGGCAACTCCCAAAGCTTTCGCCACCAGTTCGCTTTTTCCGCGGTGGCCTCTGCGCTCATAATCAAGATGATTTTTATCAAAGTCGATCTCTAAGCGACGATTCTCTCGATCTCGGACATACACACGATCGGCCTCGACATAGAAATGAAAGAAAAAATTTTGCGGCTCAGAGGGATTTAAAGAACACTTAAAAAAATCCGCCCACAGCTGTCCTTTTTCAAGAAGCTCTGGCGCGGCTATGACACAAAGACTTAAAGGTTCTAATCGAGCAGATACCACAGACATTCAAACACCCAAAGGCCTATGGTAATAAGGAAAAGAGCAAAACCCGAACGAAAAACTGCGCGCAATTCACTGCCCACAGAACTGGAGAGGTTTTTAAGTTTATAGATAAAATTCACGGAAACGAAAGCCAGCACGCCCGTTAAATAAATCCCCCAATAGGATCCCGCAAACAAAAGATGGTAACACAGGTTAAAAGCCAGGAACGCCACCCACCAAAGTGCAATCAAACGCCGTGACTTATCAAATCCCAACCAGTTCACAGTGTTGGTAAAGCCCGCCTGAGCACTGGGCAGAATGTTCATGAAGTTGCGAAGATGGACTATGAAAAGAACCAACCAACCCCACACACATCCAATCCAGAAACTTTCCTGGTCAAAGTGGGCTCCCATCGCCAACTGATAACCCACGGTCAGCAAAGGCCCCAACATCAGGAACAACGCCAACTCGCCGCCAATTTGATATTTAAATGAATTCTGTTTTTTAAACTGCGCCCACAGCCCCACGACAAGACTTAAAGCAATCACCACGGCCACACTGGGAAAAGCGAAAACAATCGGCACAGAACAAAGCAACGCCAAAGCCAAAAACAAACTCGAATAAGACTTCACTTGAGCCGCAGTCACCCAACCGTTTTGAATAGCGCGACTGCCACTTCGCTCAAGAACACGATCCACGCCTTTCATGTGATCCATATAATCATTGCGCAAGTTGACTGCAATAAATGCCAAAAGAACACCGACCGTGGCGATCACGGAGGTAAGAGGGTCCAACAACGTTCCATCCGCAATATTTTTGGTCAACATCAGCAAAAGAGGCGTCAACACTAAGAGAAAACTGCGCACCTTGAACGTCATAAAACAGACCGTCAGAGGATTCGGGCAAAGGATGTCTTTTAAAGGTAAAACTCGAAAGGTCACGGTTTCAGATGCTGAATTCACATTCAAGGTCTGCAAAGGTAAAGCCCGCTTCTCTTTGGAAAAAGTTCCCAAAAGGTAAGACTCGAACTCGGGAGCCGTTTTTGAAAGCGTGACCAATTCGCTCACGACGGCTTCCTTCTCCAGTAAAGAATCTCAGTCAAAGGGCGAAGTTGTTCGATCAGATTTTCTTCCCCAGGCTTCATGAAGCCCTTCAGACGCTCGAGGTGATGATTGTACATCTGGATAAGCCCTTTGTTCATTTCATCAAACTCTAAAAGCTTTTGATCGAACTTCGCCTTACCGCCAAGATTTGCGTAATAGTCTTCAAGGGTTTTGCTTTTGACAATGTTGTCGATCTCATGGCGAGTGCAGCCCTTGCACACAAAAGCCCCGAAAGAATTCAGATAACCAGATTTCAAATCACCTAAAATGGCTTTGCCTTCATCGTTACGAACATCATAATCCAGAAGATCGTCACTGCGTTGGAACAACTGGCCTAACAAAGTCCCCATCTCTGAAAGGATGCGATGAAGTTCTTCATCGTATCTTTCTTGAGCGATAAACGGAGCGCGAATACACCACTTAAAAAGGCTGGCGGTTTTCAAATTATGAATCCGATCCAGCTGTTCCAGGGTCACAAAGAAGTCGCCGATCACAGAATCCTGCAACCACTCTCCTTCTAAAAGATCTGAAATCACTTCGGCTGTGTATTGAACCAGCTTGATGTTGCCATGACCAGAGAGGTTCACCATGACCCGGGCCAAAAGATAGTCGCCCGCTAAAACGGCGTACTCGGGTGTGTACTTCAACCAGGCCGCTGTTTTTCCTCGACGTAAATGTGAACGATCAATCAAATCATCGTGAAGCAAAGAGGCGTTGTGAATAAACTCAATTGTTTGACCTAGAAGAAGTTCTGTTTTCGGGTCTAAAGAGAGGTTTGCTCCCATCATGCGAATCAACTTCGCACGGAAGCCTTTTCCGCCTGCAAAAAGATCATCGTACAGCTTATTCAGCTTCGGCAAATAGGCCGGAAAATCCTTTGGATCATAGACTTTAAGATCAATGACGCTTCGTTGCAATTTGAACTCCTGGAGAGGCCCTAACTTGTCGATTTATCTGCTTGCTGTCAAGGGCTCTCCGGCCTTAAAGTTCGAGACATTATGAATCAAGTCTTCCGCACCCAAAAGACCCTGAAATTCAGGGAAGCCGACCCGGCCGGGATCATGTTTTTCGGGAATATTTTCGCATTTGCCCACGATGCCTTTGAAGAGTTTATCGTCACCACGGGATACACCTATGAAGAGTGGTTCGGTCAAAAGGACGTTATCATTCCCATTCGCCAAACTGAGTCCAACTTTCTTTCTCCCTTCTATCCGGGGCAGACGTATGATGTCACCGTCACCATCGCCAGCTTTGGAGAAACTTCATTCAAAATGAAATACGTTTTTTCGCAGAAAGACAAAACCCACGCGATAGTCACCATGGTTCATGCCGTGGTGGATAGTAAAACCATGCAAAAATCATCTTTGCCGTTTACTTTGAAGTCGCGTCTTGAGCCCTTTCTCGAATCCACAGGGCAAGGTTGTTAGGAAAATTTATGGAAGAATTTAAATTTACAGGAAAAGAGTGGTGGCGGGACGGTGTTCGCTTTGAGTGCACAGGTTCTGGCAAGTGCTGTACCTCCCACGGCGAGTTTGGTTTTGTTTATCTGAGTTTGGAAGATCGCCAACGTTTTGCCAAATATCTAAAAATTCCGACGTCCGCGTTTACTCGTAAGTATTGCGAAAAAACCGGCGGCATCTGGCATCTTAAAGAAGATCCCAAAAATCCTGACTGCATGTTTTTAAAAGGAAAAAGCTGTGGGGTTTATGAAGCACGCCCCACTCAGTGTCGAACATGGCCGTTTTGGCCTGAGGTCATGAATGCCAAATCGTGGGCCAAGGACGTGAAAGCATTCTGCCCTGGCGTGGGACGTGGCCCGGTCATTCCCGCAGAAAAAATTGAAGCGCAACTGCGCGAACAAATAAAAAGTGAGAAAGGATGGGGAAAATAATTTTCCCCGTTTCTTTTTGAGTCATCTTTCTTAAATTTCCATGAGTTCACCAAAGAATCTCATTCTGAAGCTTTAGACCTCACGGACCTCTGTCGATGAGTTCCACATGAAGAACGTAAGCTCTAAATATCTTTATGTTTTGATCGTCTTTCTGACTTTTCTGGTCGGCTGTAAAGAGCCTTCTTTGGAAGTTGCTTCTTTAGGGAAAAAGCTGCCTTCTCCATTCCTAAAAGGTGCTGACCCCTTTTCTCAAGATTTCGAGGCCCAAAACTACGTTCAAATTCAAGGCGCCTGCGACTCACGGGTGGGCGATATTCTAATCAGTTTTGATAAGTCGATTTGGCACCAACCTCCCACAACACCGGACCTTGCAGGCACCACTCTGCCCGCCGCAACGATCAACGATCGCGATTGCACGGATGGCGCCTTCAATCTTTATCTCACTAAAAATGACCTTACAAATATCTGGGGGCTTCAAACCGGCTCTTCAGCGCCCAGCGTGGACCATATCTACTTAAAAGGAGAAAGCCTTATTGGGGATACGGAAACATTGGTCCTGTCAAAGGGACCAAATAGTGGAGGCGGTAACTCCGTCGCTACCAAGCTGATTCTAGAAAAAAATTGGCCCCAAGGGTATGCGGGCTCGGGTCAGTGTGAATCTTTTCGCGCCCAGGTGCAAAACAGTTCAGGCTATAGGGCCACCACGGCTGTCGCCATCACTTTCAAGTTAGAGAAACGCGTTAAGGGCATTGTTTCAAGCGATGTGGCCACCTACTCTTCTTGGCAAGACTGCCAAAACGGAACCACAGGACAAACCACCTTCACAATACCCGCAGGCAGTGATGGAATCGAACTCATCTATAAATTCCCTTCAACTCCTTTGAATGAAACTTTTGAGTTCCGAATTGTCGCCCCTTCTTCCCTGAGTGCGGATACGAACTACACTCCTGTGGTGATGAGAGATTCCAGTGCAGGGTCTAATTATCGATGGCTGAGCATTGAGCCGTACATTCATCAGATCTACAAGAATACGTGTTACCCCGTGACCATTCGTTCTTACAACTACAACCACAGCAGCCCCTCTGACCCTTCAGGGGGAACGATCAACCTGACGTCCTCCTCATCTCAGATGAAATTCTATACCGGGTCCGACTGCGCCACCGAAACGACGAGCTATACCTTTTCCGCCTACTCTTCATCAATCAATGCTTTCATCAAGTACACCTCTTCTGGAAGCGAGACCGAAACATTTAAAAGCGTGACCTTGAATAAAGGCGCGGCCTCGGCAGGCTCTTACACCTATGACTTTGCTCCTTTTGATCTCCGCATTGACCTATCGAATAAATCTTTGGCTACCCGACTTGAATTCTGGGGACCTCAAGTCCTCACCCGATCGCAGTGTCAAAGCTTTCAACTCACCACCTTGAATGACAATGGAACTCCGATCCCTGTGAGTGCCGCTACTCAAGTCTATCTGGGAACTCAAGAATCCAATATCGGCAGCTTCTACACGGATTCAACTTGCTCTTACACCAGCATTTCTTCTATCGCGATACCGGCTCAACAAAGCTCTTTCACTGTCTTTTTTAAAGCGACGGTGAACACCGCAGGCACCTATCACTTCCTACACTCGGCTGCGGGACTTAACTTCAAGTCTCACGATTTCAATGTGATTTTGGCGCCAACGAAATTGAAAATTTATGCTCCGGATATGTTCGCAGGAGCCTGCAAAGCTTTCACAATTGGACTGAGTGATGATGCGGGGAACTCCTATGTTTCCACCTATAACCTGAATGTCAATTTCAACGTTAGC
>JAHRXB010000200.1 GCA_019104905.1 Bdellovibrio sp. | reverse complement strand
TCGCGATAACTGAAAAGCACCAGCGCGACGCCCCCCAGAAAGATCGTCGCAAGCAGGATCGATCCCTCCCAGGCGAACATGCGATGGGATTCACTTTGATTCAGACGCATTAAAAGGAAAACCCACCACCAAGTCACAAGCGAAAACGTAAAGGCAAACCAGACGACTGCCAAAACTGTTTTCACGTGAGGTTTAAGGATTTTTTTAAGCATCTTAGTCCGCCGCTGAAATGATAGTGTGAGCCGCTTGCTCTAACAGTTCGTCAGAGTGAGCCATAGAAACAAAGCCGACTTCGTACGCGTTCGGGGCTAAATATACGCCCTGATCCAAAGCTTTTAAGAAGAGGCCTTTAAAGGTCGCTCCTTGATCACCAGGAATTTGCGAGATCGCGCGGATGGGATTTTTTGTAGGGCCATGAATCCAGAACAAAGACGCCACTTGGCTGACTTGCAAAGGAACGCCCTTTTTGGCAAAGCCTGCACGCAAAGTATCTGCAAATTTCTGAGTGCGCTTTTCAAGAACATTCCAGCCGTCAAGACGTTGCATTTTTTTGAGTGTGGTGAGACCCGCGCGCATACCAATCGGATTGGCGCTCAAGGTGCCGGCTTGATAAACATCCCCACTGGGAGCAACCATGTTCATCAGTTCAGCTTTACCGCCGTAACACCCTACAGGGAAACCACCGCCGATGATTTTTCCATAGGTTACAAGATCCGGGCGAATGCCGGTTTTTTCAACCATGCCACCCAAACCCACACGGAAGCCCGAGATGACTTCGTCAAAAATCAAAAGGCTGCCATTCTTCTCGCAAAGTTCGGCGACTTTCTTGAGAAACTCAGGTCGTTGGACCAAAAGGCCATAGTTTGCAGGCAAGGGTTCAATGATCACGGCGGCGATGTCTTTGCCGTGGGTTTGAAAGACGGTTTCAAGTTGAGCTTCATCATCCAGAGGTGTCACCACGGTGTGCGCTGCAACCTCTGCAGGAATTCCTGCACTGGAGGAGGCGGCCGTTCCGGCCAGACCACTGCCGGCTTTGACTAAAAGATTGTCCACATGGCCGTGATAACAGCCTTCAAATTTCAAAATTTTTGTGCGTCCTGTGGCAGCGCGAGCGACTCGCAAGGCACTCATGACGGCCTCTGTCCCCGAAGAGACAAAACGCAATTTTTCCATGAAAGGCAAAGTTGAGGTGATCCACTCGGCCAACTCAAGCGAATAGATCTCTGTGGCACCAAAGGTCCATGCGGTGTCCACCATACGATGAACTTCTTCTTTCACTTCAGGATCAAGATGTCCCAGGATCAAGGGGCCAAAACTTTGGCAAAAGTCGATATATTTTTTATCTTCGACAGAGGTGAGGAAGGCGCCTTCGGCTTGTTTAAAAAAGACGGGCGCGCGATCAAGTCCTTTGAAAGAACGAACCGGCGAGTGAACACCGCCCGGAGCTACTTTGAGAGCGCGTTGAAAAAGTTCTTCCGAAGTTACTTGGTGCATTGTTGTCTCCAGTCTTCTTGATCCAAAAATATATTTAAACGAGCCGGATCAAACGCGTTGTGTTTTTCCATGTAGGCGCGAAGAACCTTATAAGTGTTTCCGGGGCCACAGGCATGATGTTTTTTTAAAATCTCAGGGGCTTCTTGGATTGCGTGCAAGAACTGACTTCCACTATTCCAGAAGAAGCACTCCTTGTTAGTCACAGAAGCCAAAGTCCCGAGGGGCTGCAGTCGGTAGGTCGCCACGAGAGGCAGGTTTTCAGAGGAGGTCTCAAAGCCCTCTTCATGAGAAAGTTTTGCCCATTGCAAAGACCTTCCCGCCAAAACGTCGAGACGGGCGTCTTCTTGTTCACCCAAACTCTCCGCACAGCCATGCACCCATATACCTTTTTGCGCCAAGTTTTTCCATGTTTTTAGTCCCGCCGTCCAAACAAAACCCGGAGACTTTAAACCCTCAGGCCAAGCCTCAGCGCGGGCGACGTACAGAGCGTTGAAATGAGGGGCCAAGGGCGTCGGAGAAAGTGGGAGGCGCTCGGCACGAACTTCCGAGGACCAAAGTTGTTCCACCGGAAAGCGAGGAACTGAATGGTTCGGAGTCAAAGTTCGAGTATTGAGAACCTGCCCTTGATCCGTCAAGCCCTTGAGAAAGGTGATCTCTCCATAAGGACGCGAAAGAACCGCCACGCCGATTTTTTGATGGCAACCTCCACCAAAACTGGCCAGCCAGGTGCGTTCTTTTTGAGCGCACTGGAAGGTGCTTTCGTCGTGAATGTCTTTTAACAATGCTTCAAGGTCGGGGCGTTTGGCCATAATTTCAACGGCCAATGCTCCTTGCGCGGCGGCGTTGGGATTGATACTGAGAGGTAAAACAGCCCAGTCCAAATGGCTTAAATAAGAGCGAAGTTGGTGGCGGACCTCTTGGAACTCGTCTTGCCGAGCCACTAACAAACGATCCAGTGCCGCCTTGGCGACGATCAAACCGTCGACCTCGGGATTCTCAAGCAACTTGCGAAGGCGAGTCGGGATGTTACCGCGCACACTTTCAAAACGAACGGACTCCAGAGAAAACGGCAGATGAGTTTTAAAAAAATCGGTGAGGTTGTATTCTCGACGAGGCGAGGAACTGAAAACCCGAAGAGCTTTTGTCTGCTGAATCTTTTCAAAATGAGTTTTTTTTAACAGAAGAAGATCTCGTTGATCGGCCCGCGGCAAAGTGGCGGCAATCACGGTGTCGCTTTTATGTTCGGTGGGAAGGTCCTTCCAAGAATGCACCACCATATCCGTTTCACCGCGAATCAGTTCACCATAAAAGTCTTCCGTAAAGACGCCTTTTTCTGGGATTTGCCAAAGAGGATCCGTGAGATTTTTATCCCCTAAAGATTCTTTGAAGCGGTATTCGATTTCAAGGTGTGGATTTTTTTCTTTCAGAGCGTCTCCGACCATATAGGCCTGAAGACGAGCAAGGTCACTTTTTCGTGCTGATATTTTTAAGCGCATATGTCGTCCCAACCAAGAGGACGAAGCTCTGTTCTTTGCGTAAAGGTCAAAGCCCTTTCCAAAAGATGCGCCTTGAGGGCCTCAAGTTTGGTTTGGGTTTCCTTTTTGGTTTCTTCAATTTCCGCAAAGAATTGATGAAGACCCATGAACGATACATGGGGGAATTGTGTTGCCAGCAAAGAGGCTAAGTTGTTTTCCTCTCCACGCAGATCAAAAACCGCCTGAGGACGAGTTTCTTGTCTATTCATCAATTCCAGGATTCGTGTATCGGTCAGGGGCGCTGCGATCACCATCGCTTCGCCATGAATGTAAGAGTCATTGTATGTTGTCAAGGATAGATTGTTGTACTTCGCCGCGAAGTCTTGCAGTTTGGCGACGTCACGACACAGAACCTGCATGGATTTTTTGTGGGCCAGCCACGGCAGAATTTCTTGAGCCAGATGGCCCGAACCACAGATGGTGACGCTTTCAAATTCTTTTGTATAACGACGCAACAGGCTTCCGTAACTTTGTGAACCCATGCCCACCAAGTGCTCAGCCCGAGTTTTTTTCACCTCGGCCATAACAAAATTGAGCCACTTTTGGTGATCCGCAAAAAGAGGATCTTGAAGTTGCTTTCGCGAGTCCACGAAATTTCTAAACTGGCCAAAAACTTCAGTTTCTCCGACGATGGGCGAGTGCAAACCACAAAGAATTTCCAGAAGAAGACTGAGAGCTTTTTCACCGCGAAGAACTTGATCATCGACTTCAATCAGGTCGCTGTAGTCATTCAACTCTGTCTCAGTACAAAACAAGATCTTGCGTAGGCATGTTTTCCAGATCGCTGCATCTTGAAGAAACTCCGAGAAGTTTCTATTGGATTTTCTGTGAACGAGAAGTATATCTTCCATGTGCAGACAGGTTTATCACTAAACTTTCAGTTAAGTGTCATCGAATTGTCATCAGCCTGTTTGGAGCACGGCGCACAAGGACTTAGGTTCAAATTTTATAAGGACCCGGTGGAGGAATCATGAAGCTCACACAAAGACCCAGACGGAATCGTAAGACAGAAGCTTTGCGACAAATGGTGGCAGAGACAGATTTGAGAGTGTCTCAACTTGTTCTACCCTTGTTTCTTTGCGAAGGAAAAGGTCAACAACAGGTGATTCAGTCCATGCCGGGGATCTATCGCATGAGTCCCGATGTTCTTTTACAGGAAGTGGGGAAAGCCGTCGCTTTAGGAGTGAAGACCTTTGATCTTTTTCCCGCTCTTTCGGAAGTGCATAAAGATCCTTATGGGAAAGAGTCTCTCAATCCGAATGGCCTTTTACCGACGACTTTGAAAATGATTCGCGACAAGTTTCCGGAAGTGACTTTGATTTCAGATGTCGCTTTAGATCCATACTCGTCGGATGGTCACGATGGCATTGTTAAAGATGGGAAGATTTTGAATGATGAAACAGTCGAAGTTCTGGCGAAGATGGCGATTGTTCACGCGCAGGCGGGGGCGGATATTGTTTCTCCTTCAGATATGATGGATGGGCGCGTGGGTGCGATTCGTGAGGCATTGGATCAAGAGGGTTTCATTGATACGGGAATTCTTTCTTATTCGGCCAAGTATGCCTCTAGCTTTTATGGTCCTTTCCGCGAGGCGCTGGATTCGGCACCCAAGTTTGGCGATAAAAAAACTTATCAGATGGACTTCCGCAATGCCCGTGAAGCTTTGCGTGAGGTGGAGTTGGATGAGATGGAAGGCGCTGACATGGTTATGGTCAAGCCGGCTTTGAGCTATCTGGATATCATCGCCGATGTGAAAGCCCACACTCATTTGCCGGTGGCGGCCTACAATGTCAGTGGCGAGTACGGTCTGATCAAGGCCGGAGCCAAGGCAGGTATCATTGATGAAACCCGAGCGATGGTGGAAACTCTTTACTCCATCCGTCGCGCCGGGGCGGATGTGATCTTCACCTATTTCGCTTTGCCGATGGCGGAATGGCTCGCGACTCATCGAAGCTAGGGCCCTCGACTATCGTCCACCTCTTGCTGTTGAGGCCGATTAAAAAAAAGCGCTGGTCGTCCTCAAAAGCTTTGGTTTACAATTTTCTCTTAACAAGGAAGTTGTATGAAGTTGGGCGTTGAGGTTTTGTTGTCGAATGCAAAGATGTTGAAGTCCCTGAAGGGGAAACGTGTGGGGTTGGTTTGTCATCCCGCCAGTGTCGACGAAAATCTTCAGCACAGCCTGGATTTGCTTTCTAAAAAGATCAAACTTTCCTGTGCTTTCGGTCCTCAACACGGAGTCCGTGGCGACAAACAAGACAATATGATCGAAAGCCCGGACTTTGTTGATCCGGTTCATCAGATCCCGATTTTCAGTCTATATGGTGAAGTTCGTCGCCCGACTGCAGAGATGATGAAACACTTCGATGTGCTTCTTTTTGATCTTCAAGATTTGGGCTGTCGGATCTACACCTTTATCACAACATTATTGTATGTGATGGAAGAGTGCGCGAAGTTGAACAAAACCGTGATCGTCCTTGATCGCCCCAACCCGGCAGGTCGTCCTATCGAGGGATTTAAAATGCTTCCTGGGTGGGAGTCTTTTGTCGGGGCGGCTCCGATTCCCATGCGCCATGGTCTGACGGTGGGAGAGTTAGCTTTGTACTTTAAAGATTTCTACAAGATGAATTTGGATCTTCAGGTCGTGAAGATGAAGGGCTATTCTCCGGAAAAAGGCCCTGGATTTGGTTGGGACTTAAAAAGACCCTGGGTGAATCCGTCACCGAATGCAGCGTCGTTGAACATGGCCCGCGCCTATTCAGGAACTGTGTTGATTGAAGGTACGACCTTGTCAGAAGGCCGTGGGACCACCCGAGCGCTGGAGGTGATTGGAGCCTCGGATATCGATTTTGCCGAAGTTTTGTTGCGCATGAAGAAGAAAGCGCCTCAATGGTTTAAGGGTGTGACGTTGCGAGAGTGCTTCTTTGAGCCTACGTTTCATAAGCATGTGGGAAAACTGTGTCATGGTTTTCAGTTCCACACGGATGCGCAAAGTTACCAACACGCAAACTTTAAACCTTTCCGCCTTGTGGCTTTGATGCTCAAAGTAATTCGTGAGATGCATCCGAAATATCCGATCTATCGTGATTTTGCTTACGAGTATGTTCGCGACCGCCTGGCTTTTGACGTGATCAATGGAGGGCCTGCTTTGAAGAATTGGATTGAGGACGCGAAAGCAACTCCCAAGGATTTGGAAGCGGCGTTAGCTAAAGACGAAAAAGCTTGGGCTAAAGAACGAAAGAAATATCTCTTGTATTAGAAAGTTTTATTCGGGATCGTTCGCTATTTGACTTTGAAAGCTCGATCGAACTGATCTCGATGTTCCTTATCTCGGAAGATCAAATAGTAGCGATTGGGGCTGAAAAGACAGTCAAAGCGGTATTCTTCAGGAGACCCCAACGCAAACTTTTGCAAATAGTGAAGAAAAACTAATTTCTCAGAAAGCATGACGTCCACGCGTCCTGACTTAAGAAGTTTGATTCGGGT
>JAHRXB010000121.1 GCA_019104905.1 Bdellovibrio sp. | reverse complement strand
GTGAAAACTCAACATACTTTGAATGACTTGAAATCCTTTTTGCGCGGGATCCGACCAGGGATCTAAAAATGCCAGAACGCGGGCCCGACGATAAGGCACCGACATCACCAAGAAATAGAACGCGGGCACCAAGGCGCACATGGCCGCAATGATGTACTTCCACTGCAGACCGAAAGCAAACAGCAGCGTCACGCCCACCATCATGATAATAGCGAAAGTTCCAAAGTCAGGCTGCTTCAGCAAGAAGGCCAAAGGCACGATCATGGCCAGAAGCAACCAGTACCACTTCACCTTGGCAAGAATGTTTTCCTGGCGCACCAACAAACTGGCAAACCACACACTGAAAGAGATTTTCAAAAGCTCTCCGGGTTCAAAGCGAACTCCCAGCGGCAACTGAAGCCAACGAATGGCTCCGCCCACGCGGATCCCAATGCCCGGAACAAAAGTGGCCATCACCCCAAGAGTTGCAATAAACCACAAAGCCCAACCATACTTTTGAATATAACGAAAAGGGACGTGAATTGTTCCAATCAACACCGCGAAAGCGATGAAGGCAAAAATCAACTGCCTTTTAAAAAAGAAAAGACCATCGCCATAAGACTCAATAGCAAAGATAAAACTGGATGAGTAAACTTGAACGAGGCCGATTCCCAAAAGAGTGATGATGGCTAAAAACAAGCTGCTGGACAAATATCTCAACATAAAAAGGACTCCCGACCTTTAGTTTAATCAGAAGTCCATTTTATCGTCTATGACTCTCAAAGCACGAGTAAAAAAGCTGGACCCAGCTACTCGGCGATCACGTCGGCATTTGGATCTTGTGCAGAGTTCCCTTTTGCCGGAGTTGCCTTCTTTTCTGAGGAAGAGGAAACAGCCGCACGGCGTTCACCTTTGCCCGCCATGGAACAGCAGTAAATTACACCCGCCTGATCAGAAGAATTCTTATAATTGGTGATTGAAAAGCTTTTGCTGGAATCACAGCGACTGGCCATTTTCATGCTCAGCTCAACATCGACATCTGGAAAAAGATCGCCGCTGACAAACTCACAGTACATTCCTGTGCTCGCTGCCAGCTTTTCGCGTTGCTCTTGGCGGGCCTTAAAGGTGCCAGAAGCACAACCCGAAAGGAATAAAGCCGACAAAGTTAACGGAATAAAAAGACGTTGGAACACACAGTCCTCCTAGCTAAAAAAAAGGACTTCCCTCTTGGAAGTCCCTCTATGGAGGCACCACGAAGGCGCCCCGTACAGATGAGCGTTGATCGCTCAATGAAACTTTCTCACGATTTCCTTAAAATAATCTCCGCGTTCTTCGAAACTGTCAAACATGTCGAAGCTAGAACAGCCTGGAGAAAGAAGGACCGTATCCCCGATTCTCGACTTTTGGTAAGCGATCAAAACCGCCTCCTCAAAAGTACCGATCAAGAAGGTCTCAGAGAAGTCCCCAAGGTCGCGATTGATTCTTTCTTTCGCTTCCCCGACCAAGATCAAGGTTTTCACCTTTCTCTTCACGGCGGTTCGCAAAGGTTCGTAATTCAAGTTGGTGTCTTTTCCACCCGCAATCAAAATGACGTTTTCATCAAAAGTATCCAACGCACGCAAAACAGCATGAACGTTGGTCGCTTTAGAGTCATTGTAGAACAACACTCCGCCGACTTTGCGAACGTACTCGATACGGTGAGGAAGACCCGTAAAAGTGTCGATCACTTTTTGCACGGCCTCGCGAGTAGCCCCATGCTCACGCGAAGCCAAGATCGCAGCCATCACGTTTTCGATAGAATGTTTCCCGCGCATTTTCATATTTTTGATCGTGAAACTCTCGATTTCAGGACCCGTGCGTACACGGATTTCATCGCCGATATTCACGGCACCACCGATATTCATGATTTGCGGCTCTAGAGCGGGTTTGCGAGAGAAATAGAAAATACGTCCGCGCTGAACCGCGGGATCGCGAGCCAATTCCACAACTGCATTATCATCAGCATTCAAGATGCTGGTGGTTGCTTGATTGGTGTTTTTGAAAATGCGTCTTTTCGCATTCACATATTCTTCCATGGAACGATAACGATCCAAGTGATTTTCCGCCAAGTTCGTAAATACGATGTTCATGGGGTTGAACGTGTCACAATGCTCAAGCATGAAGCTTGAAACTTCTGCGATCACAACTTGGGCACGCTCATCGGCACGAAGATAGTCGACAAGAGGCTTTTCGTTCGCTCCGCCCACCCATGTTTTGATGCCGGATTCTTTCAAAATAGCTTCAGTGATTTTGGCCACGGTGGTTTTACCGTTGGTTCCCGTCAAACCAATGATGGGCTCTTTAATGAATCCCGCCGAGAACTCAAATTCTCCCGTGATTTTGATTCCTTGAGAACGGGCATAATCAAAGATCTTAAGGTTGCTGGGAACCCCCGGTGACAAAATCACCAAATCTTGAGCGATGAACGTCTTAGGACTGTGCCCACCCAACTCAAACTTAATTGGCAAATCACCCAATTGTTCCAACTGTGTCGACAACTCAGGCTTTGACTTGTGGTCTGTCACCGTCACTTGAGCGCCGTGTTTGGTCAAGAAGTGAGCTAACGCCGCACCGGTCTTACCCAATCCCACAACTAAAATTCTTTTGTCTTTTAATTCACTAAACTCTTTATACATTTTCTTACCTCAATTTCAGAGTCGCCAGACTTAATACCGCTAATAAAATAGAAATAATCCAGAAACGAACAATGATCTTCGTTTCTGTCAGACCGCCCAATTCAAAATGATGATGAAGAGGGGCCATTTTAAAGACTCTCTTTCCCGTCGTTTTGAACGAAACCACCTGCGTGATAACCGAAAGAGCTTCGACCACAAAAACGCCACCCAAGACAAGCATCAAGAGTTCATTTTGAGTGATGACAGCCATCGAACCCAAGAAACCACCTAAAGAAAGAGACCCCACATCCCCCATGAATACTTGTGCGGGATACGCATTAAACCACAAGAACCCCATGCCGGCCGCCACAATCGTCGCAGCCACCGGAGTCAACTCCCCCGCCCCGACAACGTGAGGAATCTGCAAATACGAGGCAATGGAGTAGTGACCTGTCACGTATGCAAAAAGTCCCAAAGTCGCTGCCGAAATCATCACGGGCACAATCGCCAATCCATCCAAACCGTCCGTCAAATTCACGGCGTTGGCTGTTCCGACAATGACCAGAGAGCCGAATACGACATAGAAATATCCCAAGTCCAAGGACACTGATTTCACGAAAGGCACAGTGACGGCCGTACTAAGACCATGAAAGTGAACTAAGGCCGCAATCACAGCTCCGCTGATAAGAAACTCTCCAGCCAAACGAATTTTTCCCGAAAGTCCTTTTGAGTTTTTCTTGCTGACCTTGAGCCAATCATCCATGTAACCGATCAATCCAAAACCCCAGGTGATAATGAGCACCGCCCACACCAAAGGATTCATCATATCGACCCATAACAAACACGGAATGAGAGTCGACAGCAGAATCAAACCTCCGCCCATGGTCGGAGTTCCTGCTTTTTTCTTGTGCGTCTGAGGACCATCATCGCGAATACTCTGGCCAAAGTGCTTCATCTGCAAACGCTTGATGAAGTAGGGTCCCCACATCCAGCACAACAAAAAAGCCGTGAAAAATGAGATGAAAGTACGAACGGTGATATACCGGAAAACATTCAGTGGCGAAAACTGATCCGCCATCGAGTAAAGCCATTGATAAAGCATGCTGCGCTGATCCCCTGTTGCGACTGAAGAATTAAAATATGCTAAGAACTTAAAGGATTTAGCATATATAACTTCTTAAAAGCAAGGAAAAGTTAATAACTATATGTTTTTACTTATGTTTTTCAAATCATCTGACATATGACAGGGGTCATACTCATTCAAGACTAAACTGACTAGAATAAAAAGCGAAAAAAGGGGGCCCTCATGAAAATGGCATTGAAAGATCACATGACTCGCAAACTGGTTACTATCGGAAAAGAGGCCACTGCCGCCGAAGCCTATCGACTCATGTCGAACTACTGGATCCGTCATCTCCCAGTGATGGATGAAGCCGAAGAGTACATTGTGGGAATGATTTCTGAGCGCGATCTTTTAAGATCTCCCTCTCCTGAAACTCGGGTTGGAACTCTGATGAGTTCTCCGCTTAAAACCTTCAGTGTCGACACTCCACTAAAAGCTGTGGTCGATGCGATGATTGAAGAAAAGATTTCCGCTTTCCTAATCACTAAAGAAGACGAAGTAGTCGGCATTGTCACTTCTGAAGATATGTTGGTTCTTTTGGATCAACTTCTTAAACAAGAAAGCGGCCCTACTTGGGTGCTGAATGAAATACTCATCAATCCCGCACTGCAAAGAGCCGCCTACATGATGGGCCAAGCTGGCATCTAAAAATCAAGAGGCTCACAGGGGGCGACAAAACGTTCTAGTTTTGTGCCCCTTGAAGCTTTCACCACCGCGATATCACCTGACTTCAAATACTGAGCAAGATCTAGCCCGGAAGATTCTTTAAAATCTTTTTCAATGAGGGATGGGTTGTGATAACCGGCTTTGCTCAAACCTTTGCTAAAAGCCTCAAAGTCATCGCCAATAAAATAAACTTTATCAAAACCGGCTTGCCCCACCCACGTGCCTAACTCTTCATGCAACGACGCCGAGGCACTTCCCAACTCTCTCATCTGACCGAAAACACCGACTTTACGGCCGGGCACAGACAAAAGTTTCATGTTGTCGATCAAGGCTTTCATGCTATCTGGATTTGCATTGTAAGCATCAAAAATCATTTGGGCACCCGACTTCAAGTGCACCAGTTGATTGCGTCCCCAATTGGTCTTGCACTGAGAGAGGCCTTTCCACACTTGTTCCGCAGACAGACCCGCAGCCAACCCCAAAGAGGCCGCCGCCATCAAATTCGTCAGATTCTGCGAACCAAACACCTGCACACGCGCGCTGCCTTCTGTGCCTCCGATTGTTCCCTTGATCGAAAGTTCGGTCATACTCATGGCGCTGATCATCAGATGAACATTGGCGCGAGGGTCCTCCGAAGAAAATGTCATCAACTTATTGTGAGGATACTTTTCACACGCTTTCACATACATATTGTGGGTCTGCGGATTGTCGAGATTGTAAATGCGGACGGTGTCCGGCCCTGCCGCTTCATAAATTTCTTCTTTGGCTTCCGCCACCTTTTCGATAGTTCCAAAGAACTCCATATGTGCACGTCCCACCATCGTGCAGACCACCACGTCAGGCTCGGCAATATGCACAAGCTCTGTCAGTTCTCCCGCGTGATTCATGCCCATCTCGACAACGGCGATATCTTTTGTGGGAGGAAGCTGCAAAAGTGTGAAGGGAACACCCCAATGGTTGTTGAAACTTCCCTTATTGTAGTGAACATCTTTCGCCGTTCCAATAAGAGCCGCCGTGAACTCTTTGGTTGTCGTCTTTCCGTTAGAGCCGGTGATTGCCAACACCTTGGCCTTCGATTCCCGGCGAGCCCACGTCCCCAATCTTTGCAACGCTTTGAGCGTGTCAGGAACTTTTAAAATTGTGACCTGACCTTTGAGTTTTTGAACCTGCTCATTTTCTTCATGAACCAAAAGCCCTGCGGCGCCTTGCTGCACGGCTTTTTCTAAAAAAGCATGAGCGTCGAAAGCTTCTCCCTTAAGAGCGATGAACAACTGACCCGACAAATCCAGACGCGTGTCCGTGCCGATTCCAGCAAAATTCTTTTCTTTCACACTTAAGGACTGAGCCCCTGTTACTTTCACTATAGTTTGAACATCCATGGCTCTCATTGTGCTATCTCCCTCGCAAGGCTTCTTCGGCAATTTTGACATCACTAAAAGGAAACTTTTCTTTACCGATAATTTGATAATCCTCATGCCCCTTCCCCGCGATAAGAATCACATCGCCGGGTTGAGCTTTTCGAATTGTTTGCAAAATCGCTTCTTTACGATCCACGATCACAGTGGCTTTTGATTTCTCATTGGCGGCGACCCCTGCCAAAATATCATTGATAATGGCTTCGGGATCTTCCGTGCGAGGATTGTCGGAGGTAATGACAACCTCGTCAGAATATTTAAGGGCCATTTGCGCCATCAAGGGGCGCTTGCCTTTATCGCGATCTCCACCACAACCAAAAAGAGTCCAAATACGCGCGGAGGAACCCAAGTTCTCACGAACCTTTCTTAAGGCACTTAAGACATTTTCTAAAGCATCTGGTGAATGGGCATAGTCGACGAAAACGGACAGATCGTGAGGACCCGGCACTGACTGCAGACGCCCCGGGACCCCGGTAAACTGATTGAGTGCGGATATGCACAATGACAAAGGCAGCCCCGCGGACAAGCCCGCCCCCAACGCCGCCAAAGCATTCATCACATTGTGAGTTCCCGACATTGGAAGATGAACTTCTCCGTCGCCCATAGGGGTTTGAACTTTAAAATGGGTTAATGCAAAATCCATCTTTAAAATTTCAAAACGAATGTCAGAATCTTTTGCTCCGTAAGTCCATAAGATGGCCGGGTCCGCCACACGCAAACGACGCCCATACTTATCGGCCGTGTTAATGATCGCAAAACAAGGACGCTTCTCGGTCTTCCAAAGAAGATCGGTGAAAAGTCTTTGTTTGGCTTCGAAATATTGATCCATCGTTTGGTGATAGTCCAAGTGATCGCGGGTCAGGTTTGTAAAAATCACGGTATTAAAGGGCACACTATCCACACGCTTTTGATCCAACGCATGAGACGACACCTCAATCGCGACCGCCATTGCTCCCTCAGAGCGAAACTCCCGCAATCGTTTTTGCAAAAATATGGGATCGGGAGTTGTCATTTCCGAAGGCCACACTTTTTCGCCAAGATGATGATTGACGGTCCCAATAACACCGGTCGGAATTTTTCCCGCATTTAAGATGGCTTCTGTCATGTACGTGACTGAAGTTTTGCCATTGGTCCCGGTGACACCGACACAAAAAAGCTCTTGTCCTGGCTCCCAATAAAAACGGCTGGCTAAAAGATCCAAGGCCTCCCGAGAATTGGGAACTTGCAAAACAAATCCCGCGTACTCTATTGGCACGACCGATCGATCTTCCACAACCAACGCAACGGCCCCTTTGTGAATCGCATCCCTCACAAAAGTATGCCCGTCCAATTGACTTCCTCGAATTGCCACAAAGACCGAGCCGGGGACAACCAATCGCGCATCATTAAAGATTCCAGACACCTCCACTTCATGTGAAAGAGGATTGTCGGATAAACCGGGTATCACTGAAAATAGATGGTTAAGTGTCATCAGGCGAAATCCATTCTATTCTGCGCAGGGCGCGTAGACTAAGTTTTAAGACTAGCGTATGACTAAGTCATGAGACAACTCGGAAAAATACATTGCCAAGAAATAAATAAAGACGACAACGCCCCCTGGGTGATCTTCTTTCACGGCTTCGGTGCCGACTGTAATGACCTCTTCCCTTTGGGAGACATGATTTCAACCAAGAAAACCTACAACTGGCTGTTTCCCAACGGAATCCTCGAAGTTCCCATAGGTCCAGCTTGGATGGGACGGGCCTGGTGGACCATCGACATGATGGAAATCCAAAGAGCCGCTGAACGCGGCGAACATCGGGATCTCTCGGGCGAAACCCCCAAAGGTCTTACGAAAGCCTACGACATG
>JAHRXB010000089.1 GCA_019104905.1 Bdellovibrio sp. | reverse complement strand
CAAGAGTACTGTGGGTACTCAGAGCCAAAATCGTCTTCTTTTTCTTCGGGAATGGAGTCCAAGGGTTTTCCCGCATACTCCATTTCAATTTCGACCATTTTTCTTTCAAGGAGGGCGGAGACTTCCGTGGACAGTTGAGTTTTACGGATGCGCATAAAGCTACCGCTCCAGGAATTCGCCAAAAGGAGAAGACCTGAGGACAGGATGACCATGGCTATCACGGTCTCTATCAATGTGAATCCGTTTTTTCTCACCGTTGAATGTCCTTTAACGAAGTAGCTTTCTCTATGATATCAGCTTGACCCGTTAAAGGATTAAAAACAAGAGTCCAAGTTAAATTATTTCCGTTTGTGATCTGGACAGCCGCCGCTTCGACAAATCCCTCTGGGAAAAAGTGAACGTAGGCCACGCCGGAAGTAAGAGGGGACTTCATGTTAATGGTTTCCACCGAGCCAAAGCGCAGCCCATTGGGAAGAGTTTGTTCTTTCTTGGTGACGGATTTATCCATCTGAAAAAGAGGAGGAGGTGCGCCTTCTTCTTTTTCGCTCTCTTTTTCTTTGGCTTTTTCGTAAGCCTCGGGATTGACGGGTTGTGGGCCATTGGCTCTTTCAACCCAGTACTTTTCTTCGCCGGCTTCCATGCTGATGGCCAGACGGTAGGTTGAATTGGACAGACGGGCTTTATTGCGAATTTCTTTGCTGAGCACCAGAAAGTGCCGAGCGACCGATTTGATGTTGGCGTCTTTTTTTGCAAAGCGAGGGGCTGCAACAACTATGATGGCCGCGATGATCGCCAGCACTACCATGATTTCAATAAGAGTGAAGCCCCTCTGAGATGACATCAAGGCCTACTGGATATCCTCAAGAGTGATATCTTTGTCGTTTCCAGAGCCACCTTCGCGGCCGTCTTTACCTAGAGATTTCAAAGAGTATTCACTGCCATCAAGTTCATAAACCAACTCGTGTCCAAATGGATCTTTAAGATCTTTTTTGTAGTAAGGTTCTGGTCCCCAGTTCGAGCAGTTTGGATCTGCTTTAGCAAGGCCTTCAAGGCTTTGAGGATATTTTCCGCAATCTGTGTAGTACATAGAAAGGGCATTCACGATTTGAGTCATTTGAATACGAGCTTCTTTGACTTTTGATTTATCCAACTGACCTGTGATGTTAGGTAGTAGAAGGGCTGCAATACTGCCGATGATCGCAAGAACGATCATGATCTCAATCAGAGTCATACCTCGGCGGTTCTTAAGAAGAGACATACTTACTCCTTGTTTAACAGACATTGAGAATAGCAGAAGCCCCCATCCAGGTAAAGAAAACCTGAAGGCAATCTCTCGACCTATGTCACATAATATTTGCGAGATATGAGGGGGCTGCGTTATCCAGCGATGTTCGCCATTTCAAACATAGGCACCATCACGGCAACGACGATCATTCCGATAGCAAAACCCATCAGGACAATCACGACTGGACCCATCAAGCTTGTGAGGCCTTCTAGCTTTGTTTTCACTTGGAAATCGTAGGCGTCAGACACCTGAGACAGCATGTTTTCAAGCTCGCCGGTTTTTTCCCCGATGTTGACCATGTGAATAACGATGGGAGGAAACTGGCCTGATTTTTTCAAAGGGCCGGCAATGGATTCCCCCTCTGAGATGTTGCTGCGCGCTTCATCAATGGCGACCGCCAAAACATGATTGTTGACGACGTTGCGAACGATATCCAAAGCGGCCAGCATTGGGACGCCGCCGTTAAGCAATGTCGCCAAGGTGCGAGTGAAGCGAGAGACCGCCACCATGCGAACCGTCGGGCCGATGATGGGAAGCTTTAAAGAAATGGCATCCCACTGATTGCGCCCAGCAGGAGTGTTCTTCCAGTTTTTAAATAGAAGAAACAGGATCAAGGCACTTCCCACAAGTAAATACCAGTAGTTGACGACAAACTGGCTGGCGTCGATAAGTGTCACCGTGTACCAAGGAAGTTGGAGGTTGGGAGCGGATTCAAAGACCGTCACCATTTTGGGAATTAAAAATACAAAAAGGAATCCCAGAAGTCCTAAGGTCACGGTCATCATGATAATCGGATAGGTCATGGCGCTGCTGACTTTGGCTCGCAAATCAGCCTGAGCTTCGGTGAACTCTGCCAAACGCATCAAGATCACATCCAAACTTCCTGACATTTCTCCGGCTTCGACCATCGAAATATAAATGTTTGTAAAAACATTGGGATATTTCGCAAGCGCCTTATGCAGGGGCGAACCTTCATTCACCATGTTCTTGCAGTCGGCAATGGCTTCGGAAAGAACGGGATTTTCCACTTGTTCAGAAACGGCCGTGAGGGCGTCCACCAGAGGAATATTGGCTTTGATCAGCGTTGCCAACTGACGGGTCATCAAAGACAGTTCTTTGACGCCTACTTTTTTGGTAGAGCGAGGTCCTTGTTTCTTTTTAGGATCTGATTTTTTCTTGTCGCGAATATCGACGACATAGATATTGTCTTTTTTGAGTTTGGCCCGCGCCGCGCGCAGGTTTTCAGCGTCAATAACACCTTTGACGTTTTTTCCATCTCTTTTAAGGCCTTTGTACTCAAAAATAGGCATGGTCGTTCCTAGATATCAAGCTGGGTGTTGGAAGTCAGTTCTTCAATGGTCGTGATCCCGGCAAGCACTTTCTGTATACCATGGTCACGGAACGTTTTCATTCCGTTGGCGACCGCTTGCTTTTTGATCGAGTTACCATCTTTTCTTTGCATGATCAGTGATCGGATGTCATCAGTCACCACCAATAATTCGCTGATTGTAGTTCGGCCGGAATATCCCTTCTGCCCACAATGATTGCATCCCATGGCGCGACAGATGTGCGCATTTTTAGCCTGTTCTTTGGTGATCCCTAGAAGCTGCAATTCAAAATCAGAAGGTTCATAAGGCGCTTTACAGTGAGGGCAAAGGATACGCAAAAGACGTTGTGCCACGACGCCCATAATGGATGTCGCGATCAAAAACGGCTCGACGCCGAAGTCAATCAGACGGGGGAAGGAGCCTGCGGAGTCATTGGTGTGAAGAGTGGAAAGGACCAAGTGACCGGTCAAAGAAGCCTGAATGGCCAGTTCTGCGGTTTCCAAGTCACGAATCTCACCCACCATGATGATGTCGGGGTCTTGACGAAGGAAAGAGCGCAAACCCGCGGCAAAGGTGAGGCCGATCTTCGAGTTCACTTGCACTTGTCCGATGCCGTGGATTCGTTGCTCCACGGGATCTTCCACGGTCAGGATATTGACATCCGGTTTGTTTAACTTAGAAAGAGCACCATAAAGAGTCGTCGATTTTCCTGAGCCGGTCGGACCCGTGACAAGGAAGATTCCGTAACTGCGACTTAAAAGATCGTCGAGCTTTTCCAGATTTTCCGTCGAGAATCCTAGCTGAGTCAGTTCAAGAACGATATTGGATCTATCTTGAATACGCATCACCAGGCGTTCGCCAAAAGCCGTCGGGACCGTAGAAAGACGAATATCGATATCTTTACCGCCCACTTTCAGAGGGATACGGCCATCTTGAGGCAGACGTTTTTCTGCGATATTCAAATTGGCCATAACTTTGATACGAGACGTGATGGCGTTTTGAAGCTTTTTGGGTGGTTTAAAGACGTCGAACAAAATACCGTCTGTACGGAAGCGCACGACCATGTCTTTTTCGTAGGGTTCTATGTGAATATCAGACGCTTTTTCTTTGACCGCGCGGAACATGAGGCTGTTCACCATCTTGATCACGGGTGCATCGTCTTCACCAGCTTCAAGCAAGTCGACGATGGGGTCATCAAGATCATAGTCTTCATCCTCGATTTCATCGAGACCGGAAAGATTGGCGGTGCTTTTTTCGTAGACCTTATTGATCGCATCTTGGATGCGGCTGGTGGTCGTGATAAGTGGGCGTACGCGTTTGCCGAAAAGAACCTTCAAGTCATCCAACGCCTTGAGATTGACAGGATTGCTGGTTAACGCTGTCAGCGTATCTTGTTCGTCTTTGTAGGGGAGAATATTGTGCTGTTTAGCGTAGTTGATGGGAAGATCTCGGATCAAGTCGACGGCGATATCGCTGACGGGGATGTCGCGAATAAAATCCAAACCCAATTCTTTGCAGAGATCGGCGACGCCCACGGCCTGAGCTTCATGGCGCAGGCGCGCCTTGTCATCGACGAGCCGACGGTTCTGACTCAGATCGTCACGCTGGTGAACGAACTGCGGCTCGAATACGCCGACCCCGACA
>JAHRXB010000088.1 GCA_019104905.1 Bdellovibrio sp. | reverse complement strand
TTGTCTGACCTTCATAGCGCTTCACGAGATCAAAAGCCATCTTGTCATGAGCATCGAACAGACGATTCAAGCGCTCTGTCTTCACTTCTTCATCGACTTGATCTTCAAATTTCGCAGCCTTAGTAAAAGGACGCGGAGAGTATTTGAATGCGAAAATCGTCTCAAAACCGCCTTCTTGAACCATCGTCACCGTGTCTTGGAATTCTTCTTCTGTTTCCCCTGGGAAACCAACAATGATATCTGTTGAGAAAACCACGTTCGGAATGGTTTTTTTCAACATCGCGATCTTTTCCAAGTATTGTTCGCGCGTGTAGTTACGATTCATTTTTTCTAAAATCCGTGTATTACCGCTCTGGAACGGAAGATGAATATACTCCATCACCTTGTTTTGATGAGCCGCCATCGTATCCGCAAGCTTCTGATTAAAGTCCTTCGGATGAGAGGTTGTGAAACGAATTCTCTCCACATCGGTTTCTGTCGCGACTTTTGCCAACAAGTCCGCAAAATCAATGTCCTCTTCACCCTTGTAAGAGTTCACGTTTTGCCCCAACAAAGTCACTTCTTTCACGCCTCTTTTTACAAGGTGGCGAATATCAGTCAGGATATGCTGAAGAGGGCGCGACTTTTCACGACCGCGAGTGTACGGCACAACACAGAACGTACAAAAATTATCACACCCCTTCGTGATATTCACGAAAGTGGCCACCCCTGGGTTTCGCACCATGGTTTCGATATGATAAGGAGCCCGGTGTTCGAATTTGGCATTGATCAATCTTTTTTCGCCCTCGAAAGATTGCGCCACAAGATTTGGAAGATTGTCGATCTGATCCGTTCCAAAAACAAAATCAATCATGGGCTGATTCTTGATCAGATTTTCTTTTTCCTGCTGACCGACACAACCGCCGACGCCGATCTTAAGACTTGGATTTTTCTCTTTCATCTTACGGAATGTTCCAACCTCGGAATACACCTTGTGAACCGGCTTTTCGCGCACACTGCAGGAGTTGATGATGATCAAAGAAGCGTCTTCAGGCTTTTCAACCGGAGTGAAATTTTGCATCTCGAGCAGGGAATACATGCGCTCCGTATCGTTCACATTCATCTGGCAACCGTAGGTGGAAATATAAACACCACGGCCTTGCCCGATATCATGATTTTGCTGAAGGCTTTCGGTATTTTGCGAAGTGTTTTCCACGGGTTCTTACCTCTTGTGTCATTAAAGAAAGTGAGTTATAGAGGAGCGTTTTAAAAATGTCAAAAAAACCATTGCTGTTTGATGGAGGCCTTAGTCATGAACCCTAGACTGAAAAGCTCAAAAAAATGGACGTCTTTTCCTAAGGAATACTCAGATCAGATCCAGGCGGTTTTCAAAGAGAACTTTGCTCAATATTTAGACCAAGGCGACCTCATTATCGAAGGACGTATTTACCCCGAAGAAATTATGCTGCGCGTTGGTTATCTCGAGAAAGGCCGCTTGGCTCAAGCAAACTTCGAAGTTTCTATGAACTACTCTCAGGATGATCAAGATGCCGTTAAAAGAATCCACAACTGCGTGGATGCTGCCGCCAGCATGATGATGGAGTATCTAGAAAACGACGGAGAAGTGGACTTCCCCTACACTTGGAAAGAGTTCCCGTTCCAAGGAAAGAAAATCTATCTGCAGTTCACGACCGAAAATACATCTCTAGAGGCCGAAGCCGATAAGCTTTTAGGCCTCTCTGAGGCGGCAATGGTTCACGAAGAAGATGACAGTGATGAAGACGCCTTGTCTCGAGCAGAGCAAAGCGAAGAGCTGTCTCCACCGCGCGATGAAGACGACTTTACTTCAGAAGATGAGGAAGACAATGAGGACGACCTGGAGGACTCAGGACCTCGTATGTTTGGCGGCGGCCCTAAAAAGAAGAAAGACGATCTTCATTAATCTTTAGCGAAAACAAAAAAACCCACGCCTTTTCAGACGTGGGCTCCCCCTCACCAATGAGATAAATTCTAAAACTAGAGTGCTCTTACGCGAGCTTCAATCGCCGGAACTTCATCAAGGTTGTTTTTAGCTTCCATGATGATCGCGACAGCGTCTTTTTGTTTCAAACGACCCGCAGCCATTTTTTCACAGATGGCAGCTTCCAACTTGTCAGTGATTTCATAAACAGATTCGTGCTGTGGCCAAAGATTGCGGCTGTCGTTGCTTCCGCCTGCGCACAATGGGATGTAGTGATCAATTTTGAAAGCCTGGCGCTTCAGAGAGCGCGTACGGTAGCCAATTTGATCGTATTTTTGAAAGATTGCTGCTTTTTGAGATGTGGACACATCTCGCTCACAGTATTTAATTTTTTCGGGATAGCGATATTCATCAGGATTAGAGCAAAGGACTCCGGGAGTCAGCGCTGCATCCGGTCCTTTCGGGAAGCTCTCACCCGCGTGAGAAAAGGTTGAAAACAACAACACCAGAACTAAAAGAGCTGAACTCTTTAGCATGACCCCTCCAAATAGATTGCCGTTTACGGTGGCAAGTAGAAACGTCAGACCCTATCTCTGACTTATATCCGAGTAACTTGGGTTAGTGAGTAACAGCCGATTTTCTCATTTGCAATAAAAAAAGCCTGCGGCTTCGCGTCGCAGGCTTTTGTAAAGCACTGATTTTAAGCACTATTTAAGACTTAGTACTCATCGTCCTCAACACCAGAGGCACCATTTTCGCCCATACCACGAACTTCTTCGATAAAGGCGCTAGTATCCTCTTCAAATTCATTTTCACCCGCTGATTCGTCGATTTCCAGCTCTTGGATCGCTCCTAAGAAGTCTTTTTCAGTGCGAAGATCGCGACGGATCATCTCAAGGAATTTATCTGGATAACGAGAGGTCAGCTCTTCGACATAACGCTCGAGTTTTCCATCAGCCAAAATCTTCTTACGGACTTGGATTTTCTTCCAGAACAAGAGGTAGTGATAACGGCAATAAGCATCCACAGCCGCAATCTG
>JAHRXB010000209.1 GCA_019104905.1 Bdellovibrio sp. | reverse complement strand
GTGCCTCCGTAAAATGAGTTTACAAAGTTAGATACTATTCCTTTTCATTTGGTTTTCAATTGTATTTTTACAATTTTTTCAGAGGCCCTGCCGAGAATCGACAAAAGTCTCCTCCCCGGTGTCGCAGATTGCTGCACTCCTGGCCCCATTCTGTCGCTTCTTGATCTCTAACTACGGCTGTAAAGAAAATAGCCATCTTTCACAAACGTCCAGCATGGGCACAGATCTTGATAGTCGTTCTCACGAACCTGATTCAAATGCTTCATCTTGGGGGGTGGACGTATGAAATCTCTTTGCTGTGTCTCTCTTATTTTACTCATCACTTCACAAGGCTGGGCCGGATCTTGGTATGAAAAGAAGGTCGAAGGAAAGCTTCTTTACGATCTCTTCAAAGAGGCCGACATCCCCCTTCCAGCCCTTGAAAGAACCTTTGAATTCCTAGACCTCAATGAAGAGAAAGAATTCAAGGTGAACTTACACCAAGAACAAACCACCAAGAAGATCGCCAACAAAGACTATGCGGTGATTATTGACTACTCCAAACCCTCCTCCTCGCGACGCCTGTATTTCTTAAATCTGAAAGAGGGCAAGGTGGAAAAGTACTATGTGGCCCACGGCGTGAACACCGGAGAAGATGAAGCCATTAGCTTTTCAAATCAGATGGATTCCCGGAAAAGCTCTCTTGGATTCTTTATTACCGGTTCTTCGTATCAAGGAAGTCACGGCGAATCTCTGTTTTTGCATGGACTTGAAAAATCGAACGATCGCGCCTTTGAGAGAGCCATCGTCATGCACGGAGCCGACTATGTTTCTTTGGATTTCTTAGAAAAGTACGGACGGATGGGACGAAGTTGGGGGTGCCCTGCGGTCTCTCCGGCAATAAATAAAAAACTGCTGCCGCTTATAAAAAACGGAGCCGTCTTTTACGCTTATCACAAGGACTTAATGGCGGTGACACAAACAAGCCCGACGATTCAGAACGTGGGCAATGATCAGAAAAATACTCCCGAAAATAGTAACAAGGTCGTGCTCGAAGAACTCAACCCATGAATGGGGAGCCACGGAAGCTCCCCCGACCATCAAAAGCCCAAGGACTCCAAGACCAAAAACTTTGGGTTGTCGATGATGTTTATATCCTGACCAAAAAGCGAAAAGGCCCACCGGAACTACGAAAAGAGCCATAGAAATATGAACCCACTCCTGCTCAAACACTCCCCCTAATACTGGAAGAGTCATGATCAAAAGAGGCGTCACCAGACAGTGAATGGCACAAAGACTAGAAAGAAAAATACCTAGCTTATCCCAGCGATCTGATTGTTCTTCAAAACTTTCGTGCTCAGCATGATTCACATCGCAACAAGATTTCACATCATCCACAGTCACCGCCCTCGGTGATAATGTTTTGGCCTAAATGCAAGTTATTGTCAACTAGAGTTATGGTGGGACTTGCGTTTCAATTGAGAAAGCCCCATAAAAGGACGATGTCTGTTTTAACTACCGCCCCCATTTATGAGCTTGGCCCTGATTTTTATGACGAAGTGTCCCCAGCGACATTCCCTCACGCCACCCTCCGCTATCGCAATCAGCAAGCCGCTCAAGAGGTCGGGCTCTCTGAGCTTACCGCCGATGAATGGCAAAAACACTTTTGGGCTTTCCAACCTCTTCCTGGAAATATCCATAAACCTTTGGCTTTACGCTATCACGGCCATCAATTTCAAAGCTACAACCCGCAGCTTGGCGACGGTCGGGGGTTTCTCTTTGCTCAATTTCAAACGGCTTCAAAACTTTTAGATCTGGGAACAAAGGGAAGTGGTCAGACTCCGTATTCTCGCGGCGGCGACGGGCGTTTAACTCTGAAGGGAGCCTTCCGTGAAATCCTCGCCACAGAACTGCTAGAATCTTACGGCGTCAACACCAGCAAAACTTTCTCAGTCTTTGAAACCGGTGAAACTTTAGAGCGCCACGACGAACCCTCTCCCACTCGCGCCGGAGTCTTAGTCCGCCTCAGTCACAGTCATATTCGCTTTGGAACTTTCCAGAGACTGGCTTATTTGAAAGAACCGGAGAACATCAAAAAACTTTTAAGCTATTGCGTGAAACACTATTACCCTCAGTTGACCCTATACAAAGATCATGAACTGGCAACGCTATTCCTCCAAGCCGTCTCTCACGCCGTGGCTGAAACCACGGCGACCTGGATGATGAGCGGCTTTGTTCATGGCGTTTTAAACACTGACAATATGAATATTACCGCAGAAAGTTTTGACTACGGTCCTTACCGTTTTCTTCCCACGTACGATCCCCGCTTTACCGCCGCCTACTTTGATCAGACCGGCCTTTACTGTTTTGGACGCCAACCTGCCAGCGTCCGGTGGAATCTCTATCAGCTCGGAGCCGCCCTACAGACCGCTTTCCCCGATCTTTCCCTGGATGAGATCTTCGCGGACTTTGGCGAGGTCTTCACCTCTCAAGTCCATCATTATGCCTTGAAACGGCTCAATCTCAGAAACCCACTTCAAGAGCCCACTCAAGCCTGGGAGCTGAATGTCTCTTTGGTCACACAACTCTTCCAATTCATGGAAGAAGAAAAATCACTTTTTGAACAGACTTTTTTTGATCTACATTCAGGCGGACAACCTGAGAGACTGACTCGTTCGCCCCAGAAAGATCTTTACACTAAAGAGTCCTTCAAAAAGCTTCACGACACTTTGGATTGTTTTGAAATCGCTTCAGAAGAAAGGGCCCAACATCCCTACTTTGAAAAAGAGACTGCATGTTCCCTGCTTATTGATGAATTGGAATCTTTATGGAAGCCCATCGCCGACAATGACGACTAGGCCCCTTTTGAACGGAAGCTTGCTGAAATTCGCAGCTTCCGTGGTGTGTACTCTTAAGGTTGGTAACCGCTCAGTTTCGCAAGTTTTCTGCGGAACCAAGCTTTGAAGTCTTCAATAAAGCCGAAGGCCGCAGGAACGATCAAAAGAGTTAAGAGTGTTGAGCTCAACAAACCTCCAATGATAGCAATCCCCATGGACGTTCTCATCGCCGAAGCTTCGTTCAAACCAATCGCAATCGGAATCATCCCCGCGATCAAAGCCAAGGACGTCATCAAAATTGGACGAAGACGTGTGCGACATGCTTTTAAAAGGGCCGCATTTCGCTCTAATCCTTCGTGGATCAAATGATTCGTGTAATCTACGAGCAAGATCGAGTTCTTCGCCACAACCCCTAAAAGCAAGACAATACCGATCAACGAGAAGATATCGATTGTCTTACCAAAGACTAACAACGCCAAGAAGGCTCCGGTCATCGCCAGCGGCAAGGCCAACAGGATTGAAAACGGCGTGATGAAACTTTCATACAAACTTGCCAGAACAAGATAGATGAAGGTCACCCCCAGGAAAATCGCCAACAACATATTCTCGATGAGTTCTTTAAAGTCATCAGCCTGTCCTTGGAATTTATAATCAATACCCTTCGGCGGAGGGATCTCGTTTTTGATCACCTTTTCAATCTCGGCAGAGATCGTTCCTAAAGCGCCCCCTTTTGCCAAGTTTCCGGAAATCTGAATATAACGTCCTTTATTCTGACGATTGATCTGAGAGTAACCGAACGTCTCTTCCCCTTGTGCGATACGAGTCAAGGGAATCATATTATGATTGGCATTAGGAACAAACGTCGAAGAAAACTGAGTGCGCAAATCACGGAACGCCTCTTCGAAGCGAATGCGAATTTTATAGTCGATCCCATTTTCACGGAAAATCGCATTTTCATTCCCCTCAGTGCGATTACGAAGCTCTGCCCCGGCCGTCACTGTTGAAACGCCCAAAGCTTCTGATTTTTTACGATCAAAGATCACATGATACTCTGGTTTTCCTGATCGGAAGTTCGTGTCGACATCGACAAGCCCCGGAATCTTCTTAATGCGCTCTACCACTTTCTGAGCATAAGCGTTCAGCTCTTCAAGATTTTCACCTTGAATATTCACATTCAACGGCTTTTGTCCCGAGTTCACAGCGTCAATGTCTCCTAAAGACACGATAGCTTGTCCTTCGAACTCTTTCAGCTTCTTACGAACGCTTTCTTTATAGTCCGTGGTCGACATGCTACGCTTTTTACGCTCAACCAAGCGTACAAACAGGGATGACTTATTCGATTCGTTGTTGGTGTTACCGACGATCGTCAAAACGATATCCACCGCTTTATCGCCATCGAAAATCTTTTCAATCTTCTCTGTGAACTGACTGGTCGCCATCAACGAAGATCCCACAGGAAGTTCGACGTTAACCATAAATTCACCGTTATCGGGGGACGGCAAGAACGTCTTTGGAATAAACGCAATCGTTGCCAAGGAACTAAAAAAGATCAACGTCCCACCCACCAAAATCTTTTTAGGATTATGGAGCGTGTATTTAAGGGCCGTCTCGTAAATATCTTCCAACCAAGTTTGGAATCTATCAAAAGCCGCCAACATCCTTCCGATAACACCAGTCCCTTTGTTGTGCTCATCAGGATGGGCTAAATAAGCTGAAAGCATCGGTGCCACTGTGAAGGCATCAAACAACGAGATCAACATCGTGAAAACCACGGTCAATCCGAACTGCTTAAAGAACTGCCCCACAATACCCTGAAGGAAAGAGATCGGACCGAATACGGCGATCACGACCAGTGTGGTCGCAATAACAGCCATGGCCACCTCTTTGGTGCCCTCTAAAGCGGCGTCCTTAGGTTTCTTTCCCATCTCAAGATGTCGGAAGATGTTCTCCCGCACCACGATCGCATCATCGATCAGAAGACCGACCGCCAACGAAAGTGCCAACAAGGTCATCAAATTGATGGTAAACCCCATCGCATACATAATGACAAAACCACCCAATAACGAGTTCGGCAATGCCATTGCAGTGATAAAGGTCGAACGCGCCGATCCCAAGAAGAAAAACACGACAATCACGCACAGGAAAATACCAATGAGGATGGATTCCTTCACGTCATAGACGTTCAATTGAATGGGCCGAGAAGTATCACGCACCAAGGTCACTTCTCCAGCGATCTTCTTTTCTTTAAGAATCGCGTTGGTTTTCTCGATGTTTTTCTTCACGTTTTCGGCTACGGCGACCGTGTTTGCTCCCCGTTGCTTATAGACGTTCATCAAGAGTGCTTTTTTTCCTTTAATACGACCGATGGTTTTCTGATCTTCCAGGCTTCGCACCACACGACCGACATCCTGAACGCGAACGGCTTTATCAGAACCGACAAAGTTCACACTCACTTCAGAAATTTGTTTCAAGGAATCAAACTCACCACTGGTACGTAAGGTCGTCTCTGTTTTCGGATTCTCAATTTTCCCTACGGGAATATCTTTAGAAGTATCCAAAATACGCTGAGACACTTGCAGCATCGAGATCTTACGATCTTGAAGTTTATTCTTATCAATCAGGACATGGATCTCTTGTTTACGACCGCCAAAGATATCGACCTGTCCGACGTCTTTCAAACGTTCAAACTGCGGCTTGATAACTTCGTTCGCCAAGTCGTAGGCCTCCCCGTCAGCCAGATCCGTTGTAATCGCCAAGGTCACAATGGGCTGATCCGCAGGGTCAAAACGACGAATGACCGGTTCATAAATATCCGCCGGAAGATCGCGCCGAATATTTCCGATCCGGTTGCGCACTTCTTGTTCGACTTCTTTGATGTCAGTTCCCAGTTGGAACTCCATCACAATAATCGCAACACTATCCAAATTATTAGATGTCAGGGTCTTTAACCCGGAAATACTTCCCACTTCATCTTCAACAAGTTTTGATACTTGCTTTTCCAAATCCAGAGGAGACGCCCCGGGATAGGTCACTTGCACAAATAAAACCGGAAAGGTGACGTCTGGAAACATATCCACCGGCATTTTTCTTAAAGAAAAAGCCCCGAGGATCAACATCAAGATCACAATACAAGATATAAAGATCGGTCTTTTAATCGACAGACTTGGTAAATTCATTGTTATTTCTCCTCAATGACGACAAACAGACGTCCTTGAGCCTCCATCTTTCTTTGCTCTGATTTCAACTTTACTAAGGCCAACTCTGCATTTCCCGCGTCTTCTTCGGCAGTAATCACGTTGGCCGTGATGGACCGTCCTTTATTAAATAAATCCGTTTGCGCTTTGGCGGCCGCCATCTGCAAGCGAGAAATCTCAGAGGCATTTTCGATTCTTTTGCTCATCTCTGAGTAACGACGGTTCAATTCAATCCAAGAACTTTCACTATCCAACATTTTACGCTCACTCTGCAGTTTTGCAGCTAAAGCGTCCTTGCGGGCGGCTGACTTAGCCGAACTCTTCACGTCTGTATCAAACATGTAAACCATGTTCAGCCCCACCTTCCAGGTTGGAAGATTGGTGTCAGTCCACTTGGCCGTCGCATCTGCCATTGAGTCATTAGGACGGAAGCTGTTTGTATTATAAGCTCCTGACAGAACCAGATCGGTACTATAAGCATCCTCTGTTTCCTTCGCGACTAAAGACATTGCTTTGGCATTGAGTGACGCTAAATAAGCGTCTAAAGCGACGATTTTTCCTGATTTACCATCGACCATCGCATTCAGGGCTCGTGCCTGGGAAATATTCCCGGTCATTTCCGGCAAGGCCTCTGAGTCGGCGAGTTCCAAAAAGTCCCGAATTTTTCTTTTCGCAGCAGCCAGGTCGTCCTCTGATGACACCAACTGCAACTGACGAGCCGCCACCAAGGCTTGAGCCGAATAAAGGTCTGCGCGATCACTGATTCCGTCATTCACGCGACGACGAGTCCAAGCCTCAATTCGCTTTGCGCGTTCCAAGGAGGCGCGACCAATTTTGAGGTTTTCATTCAGATAAAGGTAGTCCCAAAATGCAGCTTCCGCCTCTACTAACAACAGCTTTTTTTGTAAATCAAAGCGTCCCACTTCAGCCGACGTTGCGGCGTCTTGACGTTGCCAACGAAGACGGGTCGCGGCTCCAAAGGCATTCTTCCATAGGGACTGACTGACTCCTAATCCCATAGATCCATAGGCAAACTTTCCAAAAGAAGGATTCAATAAAGTTCCCTCATTTTCAATCTCACTGGCATTTGCCGTAAGACTGACACTCGTGCCCGTAGAGAACTTCTTCGCCAAACCCAACTTCAAATCCTTTGCTGTCGTTTGACTGGCTCCAAACTGCACAAACTGCCCCAGAGGGCTCTTATCATTGAGATATCCCAGTCCTGCCGTAAATACAGGAACAAGCTCAATATCCCCGGCTTCTTTGCGATCTTCGGAAGCACCCTTCG
>JAHRXB010000232.1 GCA_019104905.1 Bdellovibrio sp. | reverse complement strand
TAATAGTGATGGTATTGATCAGAATATGCCCTACTGCATCTGTCACTTTAACAATCGCGGATCCGACATAGCCGTTCGGAGTATAAAGCCCCGTCGACGAATCAATCGTTCCGCCACCAGCAACCAACGAATAAGTAAGAGGAGCAACACCACCGGAGGCTTCAAAATCAAAAACATTGTTTTCGGCAATTGTTGGCGCATTTAGAGCGAAAGACAAAGAAGGCTGCACGACCACTTCAAAGACAATTGAATTTCCAGAACTATCTTTGATTTCAATCTGAGTCACACCGGGTGTCGTCGGAGCCGTGAAGACACCTGTCTCTGGATCAATGGTTCCGCCACCAGAAACAATGGTAAAGACATAACCCCCAGAACCTCCGACAGGGTTTATTTGCTGGGTGTCTCCAATAATGAGTTCATTTTGCGTCCCGTCCCCGACCTTTAAGGCATTTTTTGTTTGCATGCTCTTAAGATCAAGCATGAAGTTTCCACAACCTGTGAAAACAACGGAACTCAAAATGAGAATTGCTATGACAATAGTACGTTCCACCATGCATTGTCTTTATCGGAATTTGATAAGACTCACATTAGAAGAACATGAGGAACAAGGAATCTTTGTGTGGAAGATTACTCACGATCAAAAAAGTGCCACGTCTCAATTTAAAACAAACTCCCCGAACTATTCACTTAAAAGCGTCCTAGTGAGGGCTCGCAGCAAATCTGTCTTTTGTTGAGAATGCGGATCAAGAACAGTCACATGATCGCCGGGAAGACGTGGAAAGTAGACTTCAAGGGCTTGACGAACCTCTGACAAGGGAAGCGCCCCCGCTCTACGTAAAGATCGCGCAAAGTCTTTGAATTGTGAAGACTGCTGAAGAGCGCACCAAAAATTTCGCTCTGACAAAGAGCCGCGCACGGGCTCACCACTTAAAATATATTGTCTGATTTTTTCCGGCATCTCCCGCAAAAGGGGCTCGCTATAATCACTGGCCTGATCACCCTGTTCGGCAAAATACAGATCCATCGAAAATGAGGCTGGCCAAGTCTTCACCGAAAATTTATTTAAGAAATCAGAACAGGCCCTCATATCCACGATAGCCGCTGGCAAAAACATTTCCACAAGGCGATCCCAGCGAGAACCTTTGTGCGACAAGATCCCTCGCTTCCCCCATGCCAAGGAGTATCCACGGCAATAAGACGAAGCTCTCGAAAATTAATCGCGGTGGGATCTTTCGCCAGAATGTCCAATGCCGCTCGAGCCACAACGCCCCCCATGCTATGAGCCAGAACTACCACCCGGGGACTTGATAGCTTTCGCAGATCTGCCGCCAGTTCACGCGCAGACACCGACAAAGACCGATAAAGATCATCGTAAGCAAAATAAAAAAGAGGATATTCCAAGATTTCTGAATCAGAAGAAAGCAATTTTGAAAAGTTCTGGATGGATCCCGACATTCCATGAACCAAAACTAGGGAGGTGTTTTTAGGCCGGTTCACTGTCTCATCGAACTCTACCGGCACAAGACGTCCCTCGAAGCGAGGACCGAGCAAATCTCGCTCTGGGGTCTTCAGAAGCAGCGGCAAAGATTCAGATCTTCCAACGGAAGACTGTGCAAAAATACTCAATAATAAAACAAAAAGGGATCGCTTCATCCCCGCAAACTTCTTCGAGAAGTTTTTTCGGGTCCAGTTACCAATCCCTCATTACAGGCTCTTCACCAGACCTACTTGATCAGGGGGCTATTCACACGCACTGCAGGTCCCAGATCCAACTCTTTCTCAAACTTCTGGCGGAAGCTGGGAGGGTAAAGCATCACAACGGTGGAACCCATACGGAACATACCAAGCTCAGCCCCTTTGTGAGTTTGAATCGTTGGTTCATACTCTTTATGTTTAAAAATATGGGGCCCTTTTTGATTGCCTTGGATCGTCTCATCAAAACTCAGACAGATATGTCCCACATTGGTCGCCCCGACAAACACGACGCCCACCGGGCCTAAATCCGTTTCAATCTCAACAAGAATTCGCTCGTTCACGGAAAACAAGTTCGGTACGTTGTGAGTACTCCACTCGTTCACGGGCCAAAGTTGCCCTGGCATATAGCGTACGTTGGTGATCTCCCCGTCCACAGGAGAATGCACACGGTGATAATCTGTCGGGCACAGATAGTAGGTCAGGAAAAATCCCCCCGCCCACTTTTTGGTACAATCAGGATCTTGAGTGAACTCGTCCAGGCGGTAATTAAGGCCCTTGGCTTGAATCAAAGTCCCATCGTCAATAGGATACGCCTGCGTGATACGACTGTCTGCGGGGTGAACCGCCCAAGAATCCCCGACAGGACGACGTCCCACCTTCAAACGACGGACAAAGAACTCGCCAATCGAGGGGTACTCTGAATAAGGCTTTTCAGCCTCTTCCAAATTGATGTTATAAAACCAGGCAAAAGCGCGAATAGAGGCTTTGGCCCACCAGGACGGCCCCCGCCAGTGAACAATATGCCCCACGAGGCGACTCAAACGTCTTTTTGGAAGAATTCTAGTAATTGCTGACATAGAAATCTTTATACCGACCCTCCCGGACTTTGTCACGCAGCTTAGAATCAGGTATTGTGACGCTATTGGCGTATAACACATGCCCTGAGGTAAGACATAATGGCAAAGATCGTTCAGAATCTCGAAGTTCCTATTGATCAAGACTTAGAAGAAAAGTTGCAGTGGATGATGCCCGAACATGGGCCCTATCGAATCCTTCGTCAAAGCGTTGATGCCCGTCGCGCCCACTCGCCCCATTTCGTTTACACGGTCGAAGTCGGAGAACAAGGTGAAACACTTGAGATCCCCCAATTTAACTTAGAAAAAATCCAAACGCCTAAAGAAAAACCCCTTATCATTGGCACCGGCCCCGCGGGTCTTTTTGCAGCCCTTCGCTTTGTTGAGCGTGGTGTCCCCTGTGTTCTTTTTGAACGTGGCTCTGAAAGTGGCGAACGCATCAAAGGTATCAATCAATACTGGCGTTATGGAAAGCTGGATCCCCGCAATAACGTGTGCTTCGGCGAGGGCGGCGCGGGACTTTACTCTGACGGAAAGTTGATCACGCGCATCAAATCCGAACACATTCCCTATGTCATGAACCGCCTGGTGAAATTCGGAGCGCCTGAAGAAATTCAATGGCTCTCAAATCCCCACGTAGGATCAGATCGCATTCGTCGAGTGATTCCTCAGCTTCGTGAATTTTTAAAACAAAACGGCTGTGAGATTCATTTTAACACTCAAGTGACTGAGATTCTTTTTGAGGGAAAACAAACCGTCGGAGTTCGCACAGAGCATGGGAAAGAGTTTAAATCCCCCCATGTTGTCCTGGCCACAGGCCACTCGGCCGAGGATATGATCAATCATCTTCGCGAGGTCGGGGTTCATCTTGACGGAAAATCTTTCGCCATGGGGCTTCGTGTGGAGCACTCCCAATCTTCAATCAATAAGATTCAGTATCGACAGTTCTCCGAACATCCTAAATTAGGCGCCGCAAACTACAAACTGGCCCACCATAACAACAAGTCCGGCATCGGAGTTTATTCATTCTGTATGTGTCCTGG
>JAHRXB010000152.1 GCA_019104905.1 Bdellovibrio sp. | reverse complement strand
GTTTTGGGATTGGCCTTGTGTGGAGTTTTTGTTTTCATGACCTCCGCCAGCCTTTTTCGCGACATGGAGGTGGTGGACCCTGTTGTGAGTACGGCCAAGCTCATGGATTGTTTATTAGTTCTTTTTATCGTAGGGACGGTTTCGTATTTCTTTCGTTATCCTTACTTGGATCGTCGTCAAAACTGGTTTGCCCCCACCGGAGATCGTTTTGTCGCGAATATTTCCGTGGTATTGGGTGGGGTAGAGACTCAAACCCTGGATCTTTCTTATACGGGTGCTCGTATTTCAATCCCTCGGCCGGGGATTTTTAAGGTGGGGGAGATTGTTCCGTTGCAAATCAGCGATATAAACGACATCCAATGCCAAGCCCGGGTGATTGATACTCAAAACGATCACGTTCGAGTTCATTTTGAGGAGACTTCTTCGGCGGACAAAGACCTCATTCGGCAGTGGCTTCATAGTCAAAATTTGCAAAAAGTGTAGTTTTAAGCTTTCGCCCGCTTTGATTTTAGGGCATAAGAGGGTTTTTCCATCTAAGGTAGAGTCATGGCTAAGACGACAAAGAAAAAGAGCATAAAGAAATCTTCCTCCAAAAAAACTGTGGGGTCCTCTGCGGCTTCAACTGAGATTCCGGTGAGTGTACGACAGATCCTTGAGAACGTGCGCCCCACACCGATGATCGAGAATGGCCTTACCAATGAGGAAAAAATCGAGAAGATCTCTGAAAAGTTCAGCGACATCATGGAGACCTTGGGGCTTGATTTGAGTGATGACAGTCTTCGCGAGACCCCACGCCGTGTGGCCAAGATGTATGTGAATGAGGTCTTTGGCGGGTTGGATGCGAAGAAGTTTCCCAAGATGACCGTGATCGACAATAAGATGAACTATGATCAAATGATTGTCGTCCAAAGCATCACCTGTCTGTCATTTTGCGAACATCATTTCTTGCCGATTCATGGACACGCCACGGTCGCCTATATTCCGAATAAGAAGGTGATCGGACTTTCAAAAATCAATCGTGTCGTTCAGTATTTCTCGCGTCGTCCCCAAGTGCAAGAGCGTTTGACAAAACAAATCGCGGACTGCCTTCAGTATATTCTCGAGACAGAACACGTGGCAGTTCATATCAATGCCAGTCACTACTGTGTGATCATGAGAGGTATTGAGGATACCGGAAGCACGACGTCCACTGCGGATCTGCGTGGTCATTTCAAAACACGCCTTGAAACTCGAGACGAGTTTTTACAGCACTGTCGAACGAAATAAAGGCCTAGGAAACCCTAGGCCTCGTGTCAGATCTCTAGACCAATGCCGATTGCAAAAGCTCTCTTGAGTTCTTCGAAAGACTTTCGACCGCCACCATACGTTTAATCTGTTTCAGCGCTTTTTCCTTCATCGCGGGCTCTAACTTCTGAACGAAGTTAAAAGCCGCGCAAAGACGAGCGGCCACTTGCGGATTCTTCGCATCAATTTCCAAAATCTTATCTGCGTAGAATTCGTAAGCATCCATTTTTGGATCATGGAAGCGCACGATATTGGCGCCAAATGCTCTTAACAACGAATAGACGTTGTTAGGATTGGTGAGGCTGAATGCAGGGTGCTTCGTCAAGGCTTTGACGTCTTCAAGCACGTTGCTGCGGCTGGCGGTCGCTTGGGCCGTGAACCATTTGTTAATGACGACGGAATCGTTTTTCCAGTCATCGTGGAAGTTTTGTAGAGCTTTCTCACGATGAGCAGAATTAGAGTCGGCCAAAAGCATCATCGCCGCCATACGGTCGGTCATGTTCTGAGCGTCCCAGTATTGTTTATTAACGACCTCCAGAATTTCGGGATCATCCAGGTCCGCAAGATAACCGAGGGCTTGATTTTTTAAAGAGCGATGAGCAAACACTTTGGTGTCACGACTTTTCGGCTCTACGCCATGGAACTGGCGGTAGATATCAAGCAAGTGGCCACGATTTTCGCGCGCAATCGCCACACGAAGAGTCGTACGCGCTAGATGGAAGGCTTCGGCATCCAGAATAGCTTCTTCCTGCGCCAAAATGGCGTGACTGGGAAGTTGCAACATTTTTGATTTGAATCCGGGGTCCATGTTCGCATCGCGAATGATGGCACTCATCGTTTTGACAAAACGAGGATCCACCGTTAGCGGCGCTTTCGCGCGAGCCTGGGCAATTAAGTTATGCAAAACTGTAAGGCCTAATTTTTGGGCCATTTCCCGGCGATTGAAAGAGTCCGTATCCTTTTCCATAAGGAAGTAGAGGTCGTCTTGAGAAGCCTCCCACTTTATGTTTATCGGAGCAGAAAACTCTCGCAAGATGGAAAGGACAGGACGTTCCTGAAGGCCTTTAAAGACGAAAGTTTCTTTCTTATCTTTAAGTTCAATCAGGTGCTTGCCATCAGAGTTGATCTGGATTTTTTCGCAATCCAATTTTAACTCTTGGCCGCGACGGTCCAGAAGCCCCATCATTAAAGGAACATGGAAGGGATCCTTTTGCGGTTGATTCGGAGTTGGCGGGCAGTGCTGCTCCAGCGTGAGATGGTATTCTCCCTTTGCCGCATCGAAGTTCTCTTGAATTGAAACCACCGGAGTTCCTGCCTGATGATACCAGCGTTTGAATTGAGAGAAGTCTTTGCCGTTGGGCTCAGAAATAGCAGACGCAAAATCATCCGTCGTCACGGCTTGTCCATCGTGGCGTCGGAAGTATTCATCCATGCCCTTGCGGAATCCTTTGCGACCAACAATCGTTTGCATCATGCGAATAACTTCAGAACCTTTTTCATAAATGGTCATCGTAAAGAAGTTGTCGACGGCCATGCAAGACTCAGGACGAACAGGGTGGGCATTGGGCCCGGCGTCTTCAGCAAATTGTCCTGTGCGAAGGGCATCGACATCTTCAATGCGCTGAGTTCCTCGGTCCGTCATATCCGCAGAGAATTCTTGATCGCGGAATACGGTGAGACCTTCTTTTAATGAAAGCTGAAACCAGTCGCGAAGGGTGACACGATTTCCGGTCCAGTTGTGGAAGTACTCGTGAGCCACAACCGACTCAATGCTATGGAAATCCACATCTGTGGCCGAGTTCGAGTCCGCCAAAACCAAACGGGAGTTGAAGATGTTCAGACCTTTATTTTCCATGGCGCCGGCATTGAAGTCATCAATAGCGACGATCATGTAGTCGTTCAGATCATACTCAAGACCGAAAGTGTCTTCGTCCCACTTCATGGATTTTTTAAGAGAGTCCATCGCATGCCAGCAGCGTTCTTGTTTGCCGTGGGCGGCGTAAACTTCGAGGTTCACCTTACGACCTGTCTTGGTCGTAAAGGTATCACGAATCACACCGAGGTCCCCCGCGACAAGAGCGAAAAGGTAGCAAGGTTTTTTGTGAGGATCTTTCCAGAAGGCCTTATGGCGTCCATTGCCCAGATCTTCGATTTTTATACGATCGCCGTTGGAAAGCAGGACCGGATACTTTGTTTTATCCGCCTCGATCGTCACAGAGAATGACGTCATGATGTCGGGTCGATCTAAGAAGTAGGTGATCTTTCTAAAACCTTGAGCCTCACACTGAGTGCAAAAGATTCCATTGGATTTATAAAGTCCTTCAAGGGAGGTGTTGTTTTGCGGTTGCAATTCCGTTTCAATTTCTAATGTGAAGGACTCAGGAACGTTGGGGATGGTAAGTTCTTCTGGAGTGACTGTGTATTGGTCCACAGACAGCGTTTGACCGTTGATTTTAATGGCCACCAACTTGAGGTCTTCGCCGTTCAGGCGCAACTCGGCCCCCGGGGAGGTCTTCTTGATTTGGGTCTTCGCGAGAACTCGACAAAAGTCTTCGTTCAGATTGAAGTCGAGGTTCACGGACTCTACAGTGAAACCTGGCGCTTTATAGTCTTTGAGATAAATTTTTTCTTGTTTCATAAAGCCTCGATTTAGATAATGGACCAATGAGTTTGCTAATCACTTCTATCACAATAAATACTCCGCATCTACAGGACATGCTGGTATTCTATCGAAATATTGGCTTTCAATTTACAGCGTCAAAGGTGGATAAGGGCAGTGAAGTGCATCGAGCGATTCACAATGGCGTCGAGTTTTCCTTATATTCGATTCAGAATAGTCAGCGATCTCAGATTCCAAGCCTTCAACTGGGCTTTAAGATTACAGAATTGGAAAGAACGGTGACAGAGTTAACGAAAGTGCCTGGGGCTATGTGTATCTTGGACCCGACAGAAATGCCTGACGGAAAAAAGGCCATCGTGCTTGATCCCGATGGCCATGCGATTGAACTCTGTGAATACAGTCCTTAGTGGCTTTGTTGGTACATACGATCTTCAAAGGCCGCCAAAGCGGCCTTTGCGCCTTCTCCGATCGCAATCACAATCTGCTTATAAGGAGTGGTCGTAACATCTCCAGCCGCGTAAATACCGGGAACCGACGTTCGCCCTTTTTCATCCACGATAATCTCGCCGAACTTGCTTAAGTTCACTGTGTCTTTCAAAAATTGACTGTTGGGCAGAAGCCCAATCTGAACAAAGATGCCATCCAAATCAATTTTCTCAGACTTGTTCAAAGAACGATCGATGTACTCAAGCTGCGTGACCTTTTGTCCGTCACCGAGAATCTTTTCAGTCTTCGCGCTGGTGATAATGGACACATTGGGAAGGGATTTGAGTTTGTCTACCAACACCTTATCCGCTTTGAGTTGATCGTTATACTCAAAAAGAACGACTTCTCGGACGATCCCTGCCAAATCGATGGCGGCTTCGACGCCGGAGTTTCCGCCGCCAATGACGGCGATCTTTTTGCCTTTATAAAAAGGTCCGTCACAATGTGGGCAATAAGCCACGCCACGGCCTAGATAGTCTTTTTCACCCGCAACGCCCAACTCGCGCCATTTAGCGCCGGTAGTGACAATGATGGAGTCTGCGGTCAAGTGCTCGCCACTTTCAAGTTCAATGGCTTTGACCTTGTCTTGAGTGTGAATCTTTTTAACCCGACGGTTTTCAAAGACCTTAATGGGATAACTCGCCACGTGTTGATTCAGTTGCGCGGCGAGTTGGGGCCCTTCAGTGTACGTCACCGAGATCAGATTTTCGATCCCCTTGGTTTCCTGAACTTGGCCACCGATCTTCTCAGTGATCAAAGCGGTGCTAAGACCTTTGCGAACACTGTAGATTGCGGCGGAGGATCCAGCAGGTCCGCCTCCGATCACCAAGACCTCGAAGTGTCCCAGATTTTTATTAACGGGTTCTTCGGGAGCTTGGGATTCATCAATTCCGAAAGTGGTCTCCAGTTTTGCCAGGAGATCTAGCAGTTGAATACGGCCTGAGTGAAACATTTTGGAATTTGCCACAAGACTAGGAACTCCTTGAATTCCTAATTTCTGAATGTCGCCTTGGACGTAGCCACCATCAATGATCTCATGACGGAAGCTGCCGTGGATCAATGCCATTTGATTTAAAGCCTGAACAACGTCAGGGCAGTTTTCGCAAGTCAAAGAGATGTAAGATTGGACGGAGATATTTTTCTTCAGTCTTTTTACGCGACTTGCGATGAGGCTATCTAAAGGTTTGCCTTTTCCATCGGTGTTGAGGATGGCGAGAATGAGGCTGGTGAATTCGTGACCACCGGGAATCCCTTTAAAAATAATTCCAGTGGGCTGGCCTTTGTAGGCGATGTGAAACTGAGGCATGGGGGAGGTGCCAGCCGCATTTTTGCTGACGACAATTTTTGGACATGTGCTAGCTACGTCCTCAAGCATTTCGATCAGATCTTTTTGATCCTCGTGAGAACTGTTTTCGTAAATGAGCTCAACGGTATTTTCGAGCTTTGAAAAGACGGAAGTAAGTTGTTCTTTCAGTTGTGGATCTAACATAACAGCCTCCTAAGGGATGGAGAAGAAAGCGTCCCCGCCGAATGCAGCGGGGACTTGCAAGGGAAATCTAAGATTAGATTTTACCAACGAGGTCCAAGCCAGGTTTCAAAGTCGCTTTACCTGGAGTCCATTTAGCAGGACATACTTCGCCAGGATTTGCAGCGATGTATTGAGCCGCTTGAACTTTACGGTACAATTCGTCGGCGTTACGGCCGATACCGTTGTCTTGAACTTCAGCAAGAACGATCTTGCCTTCGGGGTTCACAAGGAAAGTACCACGGTAAGCAAGACCTTCTTCTTCGATGTGTACGCCGAAAGCGCGAGTCAATTGGAAGGTGGGGTCTGCCAACATAGGGTATTTGATTTTTTTGATAGTTTCAGAAGCATCATGCCATGCTTTGTGTGTGAACTGAGTGTCTGTGCTCACGCTGTAAACTTCAACGCCGGCTTTTTGGAAGTCTGCGTATTTGTCAGCCATGTCGCCAAGCTCTGTGGGGCAAACAAAGGTGAAGTCTGCAGGGTAGAAGAAGAAGATAGACCATTTACCCTTAAGGTCGTTTTGAGTCACGGTTTTGAAATCGCCGTGATGGAAAGCTTGAACTTTGAAGTCAGGCACTTTTGTGTTGATGAGTGTTTGCATTTATTCTCCTTGAATAAAAGTGGTTTATGTTCAGGCCCAGGGCCCAAAAATGAGTTCTCCTAAGAGCCTTTGTTCCTAGGGGACATCTTTCGTCTTTGATAGTACGGGATCAATCTCTTTTATTGAAATCGATTAAAAATATGAATTGATAGATTTAATCTATTTATGCATAATGCTAAATAAAGGGGGGTCTTGAGATGGTATCAAAAGTGAACTTTTCTCTAACGCAGCTTGAGTATGTTATGGCTTTGCACAAGTATGGCCATTTTGCGAAGGCCGCTGAGGCCTGTTTTGTGACTCAGCCCACTCTCAGTATGCAAATTCAAAAGCTGGAAGAAGATTTGGGGGTTGTGATTTTCGACCGCTCAAAGAAACCCGTCTTGCTGACACAGATGGGCAAGAAGCTGATTTCGCAGATGCAGACAGTCCTTTTTGAGGCCAGAAAAGTTGGAAGCATTATTCAACAAGAGACCAAAGGTGCCAAGCAGGGCAGTCTGGCAATTGGCGTCATCCCGACCGTGGCTCCTTACCTGTTGCCGCGACTTTTGCCAGTCTGCGAAGAGCTTTTTCCAGAGGTGGAACTAAATATCAGAGAACTGCAAACGGAACAAATTTTTGAAGCCTTGAACGGAGACGAGATCGACGTCGGTGTTCTGGCAACACCAACGCAGATTCCTCAGATGTTCGAGTTCCCTCTGTACTATGAACCTTTCTATGTTCTTTGTGAAAAAAAACATGAGTATGCACAAATGAAAAAGATTAAATATCAAAGTCTGGGTATGAATGACATCTGGCTTTTAGAAGAAGGCCATTGTTTAAGAAATCAAGTGCTGGATCTATGTTCCATTCGTAAAAGCAAAGGGGGCTCCGTCCGTCGTTATAAATTTGAAAGCGGCAGTCTTGAGACCTTAAAAAACCTTGTTGATCTTTACGGTGGTTACACTCTTCTTCCTCACTTGGCGACGGAGCAGATCGGTTCTCATAGCCAGTTGGTTCCCTTTGAACGCCCCATTCCCGCCCGTGAGATTGGTTTGGTCTACCGTCGAGAACACTATAAAAGTGAATTGATCGAGCTGCTTGGTGAGGCTGTATTAAAGTGCATTCCAGAGGAATTACGCAAGATTCGGCCGAAAGATTTGGATGTCCTTCCGATTGCGTGATACACCAAGAGTATGGAAAACAAAGTGACTCGTAAACCGATTGAGACTCGTGAAGATATACAGCTCCTGGTAGATAGTTTTTACCATAAGGTTCGCCAAGATACTTTGATTGGTCCTATTTTCAACGATGTGGCGAAAGTCGATTGGGAGGAGCACCTTCCTAAACTTTATAATTTTTGGTCCGATCTTCTGTTGGGTGAAGACACCTATCGCGGGCGGCCCTTTCCTCCCCATATGAAGTTGAATTTGGTGCCGGGGCACTTTGAGCAGTGGTTGCGACTGTTCACCGAAACTGTTGATGAACATTTTTTGGGTTTGAGAGCAGACGAAGCGAAATCTCGCGCGTTCCGGATTGCGCGCAACTTTATGATCAATTTGAGTTTGCTGGATTAGGCATTAAAAATGTTTTCCGCCAATCATTTCGGAATCTCTGTGTCTAATAAAGCATAAAGTTTTATTTTAGAAGTTACGGAGGACCCCCTTATGAAAGTCACCGTCAACTTTACGTCTCAAGGGCGTATGCTCGAAGGGCAGCTCTTTTTACCTCTTGAGGATAAAGGGCCTTTTGCAACTCTGCTTTTTGAGGGCTCGATAACCGGGGCCACGAATCAGATTACAGAATATTTAGCACGTGAGGTCAGTAATCAAGGATTTGTCTGTATGATGATGGATCATAGTTACTACGGAGATGAAGAAAGCGCGGCCCAGCCGTGGGAGTCCCCCTCTAAAAGAATTGAAGACATTAAGGCGGCTTTGAATTTTCTGATGGAGTATCCTGCCGTCGACAAAGAAAAGATTGTTGGCGCGGGGGTGAGTGTGGGGGCCGAATTCCTGACTCAAGTTTGCAAGACAACATCGCTTTGCAAGGGGCTTATTCTGGTGCAGGGGCCTTTTGACGACTCTCAGAATGTGGTCGGGGACTTGGATATTCCCTCCGTGGTTATCGATGAGGCTCATTTGGAGGCGGCGGTGGATGAAATCGTCTTGTGGGTGAGAACTCTCTTTAATGGCCGCCTGGTGGAGGACTTAAAGCCCTCCACTTACGATTGGAGTCAGTCAGAGAAGTAAGGATCACTTCTGAACTGATCTCCTAGTCTGGTGATGGCACGAGGATTTGGAGGGCGGGAAGGACTTTGCTGGCGCTACGTTCGGCACGGCATCCTGCCTCATCGCTCCTACCTCCGCTGTCGCTCCGGCAGGGGGCCATCCAGGCCCCGCGAAGGCCTCACTTCGGCCATCAAAGTCCTTCCCTCCCTCCAAATTCTGCCTTCGACAGTCTAAGAAAATAGTCTGTACTTATTGTTCTTGGCGATTAGAAGATACAAGGCTCTTTCCAGATGCTCTGGAACTTTCGTTGTACACCAACTTCTTCTGACAAGTCTTTTGGTGAGATCTCGTGATCTTGCACAAATGTGATTGATGGGGAAAAGCGGATCAAAGATATGCTTCTCTGTTTTGAGATACTTTTGTTCTCTGCGTTTGTCTTTGTTTTCTTTAGAGATGAACTGTTCGTAGGGTAGATTTGAGAAGATCTTTTTTACGATGCGGTGGTATTCAGGTTTGGAGTCGGATTTAATAGTGAACCTCTTTATAAGAGCTTGTCTTTTGACTTCTGTTAAAAGGTCCTTAGTTTTCACTGAAGACTCATTGGGTCTGTAGCCATATTTTCTGCGACTGATGGTGGCAATTTTACCTTGAGCGGGGATTTTCCCAACTTGAACTCCTAAGATCTCATAGCTGTCACTAACCGCAAGGGCGATAGTGAGAGGCTTTAATTTAGTATGCTCAATGGAGAGCATTTCATCGAAGTAGAGTTCTTTTAAAGAGAATCTCTGCTTTTGATGAATATCTTGGGCTCTTTTGCTGAGCCATAAGAACTTGAGGTAGGCAGTTTTGTAAGTGCAACCAAGGGCTTTGGCTGTAGCTCTGATGCTGGCTCCTGATGTGAGATACTGAAAGACCTGAGGGTTTAGATCCGTGCGTTTTTGTTTGAATGTGGGAGACAGAGTTCTTGTTGAGAAGGTCTTATTGCAGGATTTGCAGTTGTATCTGGGGATGTAGGTTTTGGTATGTTGTTTATAGAAGTATCCTCTTTTAACAAAGTAGTTAGAGCCACAATGGGGGCATTTCCTGTGATGAATAGATAGCTGAGCCATGTTTTAAGGGTCTGGAGCAAAGATCGGGCTTGGGTGTATTCACCTCTGAATCCAAGAAACGAGGTCGGCGGTCCGAACCTCGCCCAAATCAGAGCGAGGTCTTAGGTTGGTATGCACAGTCAGAGGGATCAGTTTCGATCACTTCAGTTTAATTTCGACAGAATTTGCTACGTCATTGTTGAAACCGCGAATTTGGACGTGAATCATTTTCTTGGCCCAGTCAATTGTTGCGAGGCCAAAGTTTTCCTTGCTGTAGATGGGGCCAAGATAGTGGCTGTCTGTATCTGTATAGGAATTGGCGCGATTGATAGAGCTCGCGGTAATGTCATAGAGAGGACCATAACCTTTAAGGTCCACCTTGGCGATCGTAGCCAGATGGCGATCCCCGCTGAGGACGATCACATTTTTTGCTCGGGTCTTTTTTATCAAATCAAAAAAGCGCTGGCGCTCGCGAGGAAAGTTGTCCCATTTTTCGTACTTAGGCTCATTGGCCACAAGTTGAATGCTGCTGACCACGAAGCGAACGTCCGCGGGGCGTTTCAGTTGCTCTTCCAGCCATTGCCACTGGGATTCTCCTAAGATGGTGCCTTCGTTCTGAGGTTCGTAGTCATAGGCTTTTCCCTCGTTGCCAGGACGCTCTTTCAAGGGACTGCGATAGTAGCGTGTATCCAGCATGATGATCTGGACGGATTTCTTCTTAGGCCCAATGATTTTTGCGTGATAGATCCCACCTTGCTCTAGGGGGATGCTGTTGCGTACGTAAGTCCAATAGTTGAGGAAGTCGCGGCGGGCGTTATCTTTTCCTGACCAATCAGCTCCACCATCTCGTTGCCCGAAATCGTGATCGTCCCAGGTTGCCATAAAAGGGATTTTTTCGCGAACAGCTCGATAGTCTGCGATCAAATCCAATTTACGATACTGATCTGCGATGGGTTGTTGGGACGGATGACTGGCATAGACGTTGTCCCCCATAAATAAAAAAAGATCGGGTTGCGCAGCGGCGATATCTTTCCAAAGGGGCTCCGGTTGATCTTGATTGGCGCAAGAGCTAAAGGCGACTTTTGTTAACGTGGCCGAATAGTCGATGCCTCGAGAGGGGAAGGTGGACACATAGGTTGTAACCGGAAGCCCTGTTTTCGGAGTCTCGGCATTTTTCGGAGTTTGGGCGCAAGCCACGAGCAGCAATGCTAATAACAAGGTTTTCTTCATAGAGCCTCTCTTTAAAATCTTTCTTATTTCATTCGACCTCAATGGCTTTGGCAAACTTTTTCGATCTCATTTTGAAACACGGCACGGGCCTTGTATTAAAGGAAAGTTATGAATAAGAAAATGCAGTGGTTTACCAGAATAAGTGCAGTTTGTTTTGTGGGCTTGGCGATTTTAGCGACTGAACTCTCATTAGTGGGACTTCAGCACCGCAATCTCACAACGAGACAGCCAATAAGCGGCGTCCCTGTTCAAAGGCTCGGCAAGCGATTTGAGTTTCAAAGGAATATGCAAGCCGCGAAAAAATGGGCCGAGCGGTTGGATGCGCAAGCCTTGGATCTTTTGCAGGTCTCGTCGATGGGACGCTTTGAAAGATGGAGCAAAGACATTGATGTGGATGGTATGAAGAGGCACTATACTCAAGACATGCTGGCTCATTTAAAAGCCATGACCACGGTGTTTAAAATGCGTCGGGAAAATGGTGGTTTTAAGAAGCTTCGTGAATTTGAATTTCAAAGCATGATCAGAAAGAGCGACTATTTACTCGCTCTTCCGGCCACGAAATCCAGTTTTGAATTTGTCAGCTCAGATCAGCGCCAAGCTCAAGCGATCCATGAGTTGGTAGCTCAGTACAACAAAGAGCGGGTGCTCTTTGATCAGAAGGTTATCACGGTTGCCAAGAATAAATAAAAAAAAGGGGCTTTTTAAAAGCCCCTTTTTCATTCATCTATTTGCGCTCGCTGATTGGAGTCACTTTTCTTTGTGCGGAACCTACGTACTCGCTCAAAGGACGGATGATACGGTTGTTCGCCGCTTGTTCCATGATGTGTGCAGACCAGCCCGTTGTACGAGCCATCACGAAGATCGGAGTAAAGAAGTCGATCTCAAAACCCATCATATAGTAAGCAGGGCCGGCAGGGAAATCGAGGTTCGGATAGATTTTTTTCTTATCCACCATAACTTTTTCCAATGAATTGTACATCTGCATCCATTTTTGATCGCCGATCACATCAGCCATCACCTGCGCATACTTTTTCATGGTTGGAACGCGAGAGTCCCCTGACTTGTAAACACGGTGACCAAAGCCCATGACTTTTTTCTTTTGCGCCAAAGCATCAATCATCCATTGTTCTGCTTTCGCCGGGTCTGCGATTTCCATCATCATGTGCATGACTTGTTCATTCGCTCCACCGTGAAGAGGTCCCTTCAAGGCACCGATACCTGCGACAGTGGCAGAGTAAAGATCCGATTGAGTGGAAGTCACAACACGCGCTGTGAACGTCGAAGCGTTGAAGCTGTGTTCTGCATAAAGGATCAAAGAAACATCAAAAGCCTTTACAACTTCTTTTTGTGGCACTTTTCCAAAACACATGTGGAAGAAGTTTTCTGCGATAGATAGCTCCGCCTTCGGAGGAATGAAATCCAAACCTTTTTTGAAGCGGTAGTCAGCAGCGACCATTGTTGGAATTTTTGCCAACAACTGAATCGCTTTATCCATATCTGTTGCAGGGGAGGAATCCCAAATTCGAGCATCTTCACAGCCTTGGAAAGAAACGGCCGTGCGGATGGAATCCATAGGATGACATTTTTGTGGAAGAGCTTTGATGACATTCAACAATGTCGTTGAAATCTCACGATAACCACGCTCTTTTTTTGTGAAGTCCGCAAGCTGAGAAGCATTGGGAAGTTCGCCATTGTATAGAAGATAAGCCACTTCTTCAAATGAGCAGTTTTCTGCCAAATCCTGAACAGGGTAACCGCGATAGATCAATGAATTCGTATCCGGATTCACCTTAGAGACAGAGGACGTATCAATAACGGCTCCCTCAAGACCTTTTTTAACGTTCATCTTCTCCGGTTCTGGAACGTAATCTGGATTGATATACTCTGCCATCTGTCCTCCTCTTAAGGTACGCCGTACCTTTTTGCATTGCGATGCGTAATATGTCTATAAAGTAATGGCTCAAGCTAGCCCGGCCCCCCGGAGGCGGTCAACTTTTTAAGCGAATCCCGCTTTGCGCCACCACAACTCCACCGGATGGTTGACCCCTTTTGGGGCCTTGTAGTCTGGCAGAACGCTTCTAATATCGTTGCTGGCCTAGCCCCTCTTCGAGAAGCTCATTTGTGGCAAGGGGGTTTCATGGCACAAAAGAACTTTCTGTTGTTGGACGATGCAGGAAATACGACGGAGAAAGGGCGCCGCAGATCGCGTCTGTTGCGAAAGTTGGCTGGTGACTATGCGGAGCAGTGGAATAGCGACGTCGAATATCTGTATATCGAAGAAATGAACTTTCGAGCCAACTCACAAAAAAAGATCAAACAACTGGCGGACAAAAGAAAAGAACACGAGCTTCAATTAGCCGAGGAGCTGTCGGCCTTGCCTGTTCACGTGCATATTGATGTGGTGTCAGGAGCCCCTTTGGAGGTGATTTTAGAGCGCATGGAGAAGTCTCCTCGCCCTGAAATGATTGTCATGGGTACGCAAGGGCTGCGAGGACTCAAAAAACTTTTTCTAGGAAGTGTTTCCGAGGAGGTTCTGAGAAACTCGGAGGTCCCGGTGATGGTTTTAGGTCCCGAGGCCCAGGAATTGGAGTTTAAAACCAACTTTAAAAAGAAAATGCCGATTTTGGTTTTAACGGATCTTAAGGTGTCCAGCCGACGTGCTGAAAAAGCCGCCATTCAGTTCGCCAAGAAATTGGGTGTGAAGGTTTTGCTTTTCCATTCAGTCGGGGATCAGATTCGTCGCATGCAAGAAAACGTCTATATGACGGGTTACGTCCCATTTTCTTTTGATAAGGTGATTGAAGAGATGAAGGCCGACGCGAAAAAATCCATGGATAAACGAAAAGCGGAGTTTGAGCGCCAGGGAGTTTCGGTTGTTGCGGATTTGATACTCGAGTCTGAGTATCTGGAGGATTCCCTGAAGAAGGAAGCCCGCAAAGGCTTCCAGCTCATTGTCATGGGAACGCACAGTCGCAATAAAGTTGTAAAGGCGTTTTTAGGGAGCACGGCTCGTAAGGCCATTCTTTCCTCACCTGTGCCCGTGGTCGTCGTGCGCTCTTAGATTTCAATCTGTCGACAAAGCCACTCTTCCAGTTCGCTGAGTCCGACAGCAATGTCAGAATATTTTTCTCGCAGTGACGAGAAAACACTCTTTACGGTTTCGCTGCGATAGGTTTTGCCACGCAACTGATGGGTCATATCGTCAATCACTTGAGGATAAAGGCAGTCGGTGAAGATCTTAAGATCTTTGATAAGCCCCTCTTCGACTTGAAATTGAAAATCAAAGAAGCCCAGTGACAAATATTCATCCATCTTGTGATTGAACTCAAGCGTGTTGCCATAGAGCCAGTCCCAGGAACTCAAAGAGTCATACTGGGCTTTCAGCTCAGGGATTTGCTGAAGACTGGTCATCGTCAAAGATTCAATCTCGGCCTTCGCACCATAAAATTTTTCAAAAGAAGCGACCATAGATTCGACGATATTGTCGTGCTGAATGCTTGCGACCACTTCGTTAAGGTTGGCCACGCGAGCGCGCACGGACTCTTTGCCCTTCGCTTGAAGCTTCTTCGGGTTGGGAGTCAAATAGTTGCCAAGGCGAGTCAGATCCGCATGCAATAGCAAAGTCCCGTGATGGAAGGCGCGATCCTTTTTTTCACGATAGGCGCTGCCACTAAATTTGCGGGGGCCATCGTGAAAGGGAATCAAAAGATCATTGCGTCCTGAAGCTTCGCCGGCGATGCCAAAACTTTTGAGTGCATCAAAAATAATCTGTACGTTGTTATCGCGTTTATAGGACTCTTTCGGAGACAAGAAAGTGAAGTTGGTGTTGCCCAAGTCATGAAAAACAGCGCCACCGCCAGTCGTGCGTCGAGCCAGATGCACCTGATCGGTTTTCATCTTCGCGAGATTGCACTCAGACCAGGGATTTTGATTTCGTCCAATCACGACGGTTTCTTCATTTCTCCACAAAAATAAAACCTGTTGAGAGGGATCGAGATTATGAAAGATCCACTCTTCTGTTGCCAGATTGAGGTGGGGATTGAAACTGTCAGAGAGAAAGACTTTAAGTTTTGTCACGGGGATATTCTATCCTTTTGAAAATCAAAAAAGACTCATTTACGGATTCACAAAAGAAGAGGGGAGGCCTGAAGCCTCCCGATCTTATTCGCGTACTTTAAAGTTAAAGATGCTCGAATCGAACGTGTTGTACTCATCATAACGAGTGAGCGCATACAAGTCCTTGCGGTGTTGCATCTTATCCAAAAGTCCTTCTTGAGTGCCTTTGGCCTTGATCTCTGCCAAGCCACTGACGGTGGCCCCCATCGCAAGACGGAAGGTGGTCACGGGATAGATCACGATGTTGTAACCCAGGTTTGAAAGCTCTTCATAAGTATAAAGGCGTCCTTTACCGAATTCAGTCATGTTCGCCAAAAGGGGAACATTCACGGCCTTACGGAAAGTTTCAAATTCTTTTTCGTTTTCCAACGCTTCAGTGAAAATGCAATCCGCACCAGCGTCGATATAGGCTTTCGCGCGATCAATCGCTTTATCTAAACCTTCCACCGCGCGGGCATCCGTCCGAGCGATTAAAAGGAAGTTCTCATCTAATTTCTTTCCGCGAGCTGCCGCAGCCACTTTGCGAGTTGCTTCCTCGCGAGTCACAAGTCCCTTGCCATCCAAGTGCCCACAACGCTTCGGATTGATTTGGTCTTCAATATGGCAGCCAGCAAGTCCCATCTCGATCATCTCTTGAACCGTGCGAGTCGCACTCATCGGTTCACCGAAGCCGGTGTCAATATCGATGATCGTCGGAAGTTTCGTCGTGCGTGAAATCTGACGGCCGCGCAAAGCGACTTCCGTCAAAGACGTCAAACCGATGTCGGGATACCCCAAATCATTGGAAAGCACAGAACCGGAAATATAAACACCGTCAAAACCTTGTTTTTCAATCGCCATACTGACAAGCGGGGACCAAGAGCCCGGGAACTGAAGAAGTTTGCCGGTCTTTAAAGCGTCACGAAAGTTTTTGCGTTTTTGTGCGGGAGTGAGTTCGGGGAATAACATATATATCTCTCCGTTTTAGTTTGGGCGGCGGGGACGCAGAATCCCCACTCTTCATCCCCTGACGACCACGATGGCCGTCAGGAAGGTCTAAAAAGAAGATCTAGAAGATCCCCTTAGTATCACGTTTATTATTAAGCAGCTTATCAATAGGAATCTGTACGTTGAGTTGTTGAACTTGTTCAGCACTCAAATCAGCCAAATTCTCAGTCAAAGAGATGAAACGATTGCGCTCCTCTTTGGTGATAATTCCATCAGTCAAAGTGTCAAATTTACGGATGTAATCCGCACGCTTGAACGGACGAGCTCCCGCAGGGTGAGCATCGGCCACGCCCAACTCATCAACCAGCTTTTCACCGTTTTTGAAAGTGATTTCAACACGGCCGCCGAAACGCTTTTGGTCTGGATCTTGCTCATGGTACCAAGCGGTCCACTGTTTATCTTCCACAGTAGAAATCTTGTGCCACAAAGCCACAGTGTCAGCGCGTTTTGCGCGCTCTGGAGCGTAAGAGTTCACATGGTGCCAAGTGCCGTCTTGCAGAGCGACTGCAAAGATGTACATGATCGAGTGATCTAGAGTTTCACGTGAAGCATTTGGATCCATCTTTTGCGGATCGTTTGCGCCCGTACCGATCACATAGTGAGTGTGATGAGACGTGTGGATCACGATGCTTGCGATATCATCGAAGTTCGTGATTTTTTGTTTCATCTTACGAGCCAAGTCGATCAAAGCTTGAGATTGATACTCTGCAGAGTGTTCTTTCGTGTAAGTCTCAAGGATGGCGCGTTTTTCTTCACCCACTTCTGGAAGTGGAACTTCATATTTTCCGTTTTTGCCGGAAAGCATGTAAGCGATCACAGAGTCTTCACCTTCATAGATTGGTGACGGAGCGCCTTCGCCGCGCATAACACGGTCTACAGCTTCCACAGCCAATTTACCTGCATGAGCTGGAGCGTAGGCTTTCCAAGAAGAGATTTCACCCTTGCGTGACTGACGAGTCGTGAAAGACACGTGAACTGCCTGTTGAATGGCTTGGAAGATCGTCTCTGTCGACAAACCAAGAAGTGTCCCGATACCAGCGGCTTGAGCCGGGCACAAGTGAGCGATATGGTCTTTTTTGAACTCATGCAAGCAGATCGCTTTCACAAGATCGACGTGGATTTCATAACCAGTGACAAGACCTTTCAAAAGATCTTTACCTGATTTGTTCATCTGTTGAGCCACAGCCAAAATTGGCGGAATGTTGTCGCCAGGGTGAGAATAATCCGCAGCTAAGAAAGTGTCATGGAAGTCCAACTCACGAACCGCAGTTCCGTTGGCCCAAGCCGCCCACTCACAGTCAAATTTCTGATCGTTAGGCATACCGAAAACAGTGGCGCCCCCATTGCGAGGATGAGCAATTGCCATGGCGCGAGCCGAAGCAACCGGGCGACGATTAGCTGCCGCGATGGCAACAGAAGCATTGTCGATGATACGGTTGATTACCATATCAAGAACGTCAGCTTTAATAGGAGCATTGTCAGAGGCAATTTCGGCCATTTTCCAAGCAAGTTGGTCTTTGCGATCAAGCTTCTCTTTAGAAGGGTAAACGCGAACGAGATGTTTCTTCATGAAAGGTCCTTTCTGGATTGAAAAATACAAAACAACCCAACCTAAACTGGGAGGCCAGAAGGGTCAAGAATCCGACGGAATGGAGGATATTCGCTCAGCGCGTCGCGAGAGGGTGCCAGCCCGCTTTATCATGGAAGTCAGCAGCAGAGCCGGGGTGGCGGAGGGCCCAATAGCTTTTTTCTCCGTTAGAGAACTCAATCACGGCAGTCAAACCATAAAATTTGATTTCCCAGGGAGAAGAATTTTGAATCTCGATTTGAAAGTGAGCTTCGTTGGCCTCGGTACTTCGCTCCTTCAGACGCACAGTGATATCGGGAGAGGGAGTCATGCCATCGCGATAGCTGCCGAATGAATAGGCATTCCAGTTGCCATTAGGTGAGCAGTTGATCTCAAAATAGGGGTCATTTTTTTTATCACCCGAGGAAAGAAAGGCTTCCAAGCAGGTGGTTTTCCAAAGCCCATCCTCTCGAGTTTCAATCACCCCGGGGGAGGGCCAGACGACTTGTTCAAGAGGGCCGAGCAGCTTGAATTCAATCAAAAGAGTGTGGGGGGAAACTTGAAACAGCTCGGCCTGCACCTTAAAGGAGGCGGCGGTGCCCGTGTTGTTGAAGGCCAATAATGATGTCACTTCCGTTTCTCCCAATTCAGTAAAGCTGTGAAAAGTATTTTCCCATCGCTCGCTCGCACCCCGCGATAAGCTGTCTGTCCTTTTTCGGACGACTCCACATCAGGGGATTGGCAGCTTCGTTCGATGAGAACTTTATCGCCCAGATGGGTTTCTGCCAAAAAGTTAACGGAGTAGGATTTTAAAAGCAGAGTTTTATGCAACTCATAGGGGATGGCGTCTAAAATCCATTGTGAGTATTTGGTGTTGTTGACGTGCAAATTGATATCCAGGTCGGAGTTTCGAACCCGGTATTTTGCCAAGCTATCGTAGTTCCCAGTTACGGGAATCTTCTCGGTGCTGACTCCGGTAGAGCGGGGATATGCGATTTGCCCCCAGGGGCGCAAGTTCTGCGCGGGAAGAATTTTTTTAGTTTGGCGATCCAAGGCCAGCCAACTGGTTGAACAAAATCCGATTTCTTTTTTATCTTCGTTGATAAGGGCAAACTCGCGGGTAATGAAGGCACCTTCCGGTGGGCGCAACCATGTTTGAATTGTAATGTTCTGCCCAAATCGAGGCCATTCTCGCATTTCCAAAGTCTGTCGGGTGACGACCCAGTAAAGTCCTTCGGACTCCATTTCGCGAACTCCAAAACCCAAATGTTCCGCATGCATCCATGCAGTCTCCTGAAGGAGGTTGAGGGCGCCATAAAGTCCTAAATGTCCCTGAGGATTCACGAGCAGACTTGTAATTCTATAGCTTTCAGTCCAAGGAGCATTTGTTGGGTTATTCATGGAATCATGCTCCCACATTTTCTGCCGGAAAACATGAAATAACTCTTATCTCAAACGTAGAAATTGCAAAAAAACAGAAAGTAATTTACACCAAACAAGGTATAATATATTAGCTTATGAAGTTCTTGGTGATGTTTATAAATACTTGTCACCTTCCCGAGGTTGTGTTTATCCTTAAATATTATTAGGTGGATTCACATGAGACAAAAAAATATGTTAGCAGATTTCTTGAAGCAAAAACGTGTATTGGCGGGTCTTTCTCAAAGAGACGTAGCGGATAAATTGGGATACTCAACGCCTCAATTTATTTCTAACTGGGAAAGAGGAGTTTCTCATCCTCCCATTAACGCACTTAAAAAATTGGGTGAACTTTATAAGGTTTCAGCCGATGACCTTTTTGAAGTGACTTTGAATGCGACGATCAATGAGGTGACTCAAGATCTTCGCCGCAAATTTGCAAGCAGCAAAGCTCGCTAAGATTAATTTAAGGATCAAGATTGCAATCGTATTCGAATAAGGAAGCCCCTTTTTAAGGGGCTTTTTTTTTCGCGAGAGCTTATCGCTTTCTTCCTTAAATTAGAGTTGTCGTCACTTTTATTAATGGAGGCTCTTTGTCTATCCACTCTCTTGTGTCAGAATTCAGGTCTCTTTGCGAAGAGCTGTCCTCTTATATTGAGCAAGAGGGTTTGTCGGTCCGGCCTTATAGCAGTGAGAATCTTCCTTATTTTCTTCAGCTCCCTCAGCAGACGCAAGAGGAGGTGACGGATCAACTTCATGACTACTTGAGTATATGCAAAAACGTCTACAAGGACGGTCATCAGCTCAAAGAAACGTCTTTTTTTATCCGTAAAGCCTTGGAATATTATCAGTTTGATCACGACCCCAAGCTCTTTGAGTATATTGAGCATCCTCGCCATATTGCGGAGTTTTATAACCTTCGGAGCACCCAGTTTTTTAGGACTTTGAATTTCTTTGAGGTCACAAGTTACACCATCGAAGACATCTACTGTCGTAAGTGGGTGGATCTCTATGAGAGAGACGAAGAAATCACGCAGATGATGTACGAAAAAGTGATGGACTTGGTACGCGGGCGATCCAAAGGAAATATTTTTGTGTCGCGGGAGCATGTGGTGAAAGAGCGTGTGTCCTTAGAGCGATTGGAGTTGGAGATTCGCGGCTTGCATATTTCTACTCTTCACAAAAACGGAGAGTTGGTGGCTTTGGCTTCGGTCATTAATGGCCGAGCCAGATTTCTCGAGTGATCACTAAAAGGTTCCGATAGATAAATGGAATCGCCAAGGTTCTTCGTTGGGCCGAGCATCGAGCTTCCAAGCCCACTCCAAACTCAAAGGACCTACCGGCGTATTGTAGCGTATCCCGAAGCCCGCCGAATCACGATAGTTGTCCTTGAATTCTAAACCTTGAATTTGTACAGCTCCGCCATCGTAAAACACCGCTCCCCCCAAACTTCCATAAACAGGGAAACGAAGTTCAGATTTGATCAGATACATAGTGGCGTCTGATTTTAAATAGTAAGTTCGATCACTCTCGCTAAGTCCCAAATCTTGACGGTTGGGGAAGACCTCTTGGGTTCCGGCTTCATAACCGCGAATGGTGGATTGGCCTCCCAAGGTGAAGCCTTTTTTATCCCAGGGAACTCCTCCGCGGGTTTTATCGCTTAGATTTTTTAAATAACCACCACGTACTTGATTCGCCCAAACGACGGGCTGCTTTTGCAGCTCTGCCACTGACGTGTAGTGCGTGAAGCTTAAAGTGCTGCGCCAGTATTCAATCGAGTAGTCGTTAAGTTCGGTGCTGCCAATAAGAGGGGAGGAGTACTCCGCACTCCAGCGCGTGAAGTTTCCTCGCGTGGGGTTGAAGGGGTTGTCTCGGAAATCAAGATCCAACGTCGGTCCGGTGGTGGCAATGTCTTGGGTCACGGTCGGGTAAGGATATCGATCGTCGATACCGAAGTCTCGAATTGTCGCCAAAGACCAGATGTCCCAGGTGCCCAAAATATGCGACGTGAAATCTTTTTCTAAAGAGTACGTGGTGGAATTCACTTCTGAAACCTGTCGGATGTTATAATCAGTCACCGTTGTTGAACGGGTGATATTGATACGCCCACGGACTCGGGAGCCGAAGATGTATGGCTCTAAGTAACCCGCGACAATGCGGCTTTCGAGGTATTTGATATCGGCGACGTTGTAGTTTCCTTCCAGGCGCAAAGAAGCTCCGCGCCCGGTTCCCCAAAGATTGCGGTAAGCCACGCCAGTGTAGCCTCTTAACGTCAGCGTTCTTTCATTGGTGGCTCCCGCGCCCAGAGTGAAAAGGCCGGGCTCTCTTTCGCTGACCTTGACCAGAACAGTCCGGTTGGCGACATTGGTTTTTTCTTCCAAAGTACGAATTTCCACAGAGCTAAAAAAACCAGTGCGTTGCAGGCGGGCGATGGACTCTTCGACCTTGTAAGGAGTCACAAGGTCACCTGCAGAAAATTCCAATTCTTTTTGGATAACGTAGTCTTTCGTGAAGTCATTTCCTTCAAGAATGATGGAGGCCACTCGAACTTGGGGACCTTCAAAAATCTTGAAATTCAACGAAGCCTTCGTGTTTGTCTCATCGTAGGTGACCAGATCTTCTTTCTCATTAAGAAGAAGCATTTCGATATAGCCGCGCTCACGGTAGAACTCTTTGAGGCGAGCGATGGCCTCTTCAATTTGTCCCAAGCGAAGGGCACCGGCCTGCAGTCGCGTGACTTGAAGCAGTTGTGCGCTTGGGAAGTCTTTATTGCCCGTGAAATCGACAGATTCAATTTGAGTCAAGGGGCCTTCATCAAGGTTGATGTAGAGAGTCACCTGATCTTTTTGTTTATTATACTGTGTGCGTGTGGAAAGAAGCTTGGCTTGCAGGTAGCCGTTGTTTTGCAGCTCCAGAATTAAATTCTTAAGGCCAATATCCAAATCTTCTTTGTTGAAATAGCCTTTATCGATCAGTTTAGAGCTGTGCTCTTGGATAAAGTCCACATAATAGCTTTCCTTCTTGCTGAAACGCCCACTCACCGAGATCTTTTGAATCTTTATTTGGGGCCCTTCTTCAATTGAGAAAGTGATTTTTCGTTGGAAGGGTTCGCGTCCTTCGCTTTCATCCGTCTTAACTTCAACGCGGGCATAACCTTTTGCTAAGTAATAATTGCGAATTTTTTGCGCTAACTCCGAGCCGATGGCGGGATTTCCCGAATAGAAATTATCAAGATCTAAAGCCTCTTCAATATCGCGAATTGCCAGGAAACGAACGCCTTGGAAGTCAAAGGTGTACTTTTCTGTTTTATCCAAGCGATAGAGGAGGGTGACTTCGGATTCGTCGGTATTGTATTCGGTGGAGGGACCGGTCAGATCGGCGCGAACATAGCGGTTCTTTTTCAGGAACTCGCGCGATTTTTTTTGAAGTTCGGCCAAGGAACCCTCGGTAAAGGGGTCGTTGACATAAGAACTGAGTTCTTTTGCGAGCTTTTTGTTTAAGTCATTGTTGGCACTTTGAATCAGAATATTTTTGATCTGAGTTTGTTTGTTTTCATTGACCTTGACGGCAATGCCAACGCGATCTTCAGTTTCAGGGGGCATTTCTATGTCGACGACAGTGTTGAGAAACCCCTTGTCTTTGTAGGCTTGGCGAATTTTTTCGCCTCCCTCAATCAAGTCTTGCTGATCAAAAACATCCCCCGCCTTGACGCCCAAAAGATTCTCGACCTCGGAATTCGAAAGATTTTTTACGCCAGAAAACTTCACGCTTGAAATGCGTCGTGTTTTAAGAAATTCCAGACGATAGGGGGTGCTGTTGCCGTCATCAAGAACCCGGATGCTTTCGTATTGGGGTTTGAGCTGCAGATAGCGGATGACTTCGTCAACCTGTTCGAGACTCAATTTATCCTTTTCAATCTGCGGAAATCTTTTTAAAAGATCGGTCTGCATTTCGATCGGAAGATTCGAATATTTGAGTGCCTTCTTAGCCCAGGCGGGCGTTGACAGACTGAGTGCTGCCGTCAGCGTGAGCAGAGTTAAAAGAGGTGAAGACGTGCGCATTATTTAAACTCCCTCTTAAACTCAAGATCCAAACCGAAAATACTTTGCGAGGCCGGTTGGGTTGTTTGAAGTGTGGTGTTCTCTTCAAGCCCGCGACTTTCAAAGGACCCGATCGCCGTGATATT
>JAHRXB010000086.1 GCA_019104905.1 Bdellovibrio sp. | reverse complement strand
GTTCAAAACCAAGGCCAACTATATATTCATTCTTTCGCCGTTTAGTTTGCGGTTACGGTGTGGTATGAGCCAGGCCGGTGCTCCCGCGAAGACGAGGGTGTAGGTTTTAAAATTCAACCTACACTAATGCATTTGTCGATTGCGGATCGACAATAAAAGACTCGATCCTAACGATGATCTTAAACAAAGCAGCTCGGGAGTCTGAGACCGTTGGTTTTCAGAAGCTTCGTTCTCGACATACAATGACCGTCATGCTGATAGCGCTCTCGGCTTTTCTATTTTTTTCGGCCCAAGCGACAGAGCTTCGTTTGAACGAAGCTCTGCAAAAAGCCACTATGAATTCGCCAAAGATTCAAAGGGCGCAGTCGCAGTATCGTGAAAGTCTTTGGAAAACAAAAGAATCCTATTCAGGCTTTCTTCCGACACTGTCTGCTCAAGCCAGTTATCTTTTCGATAAAAGGTATGTGTTCATGGACGTGAATTTAGGGGGGGCTCCTCTTTCGATTCCGCAAATCACACCGACAACAAACTTGTATCTCACGGCGCAGTGGTCCTTGTTTGATGGTTTTTCCAGTATGAATCGTTATCGAAGCACAGAGTCTTTTGAAGTCTCCGCGAAAGCCGATCAGGACTGGGTGACGTTTCAGCTTGAGCGCGAAGTGACCCTTCTATTTTTTAAGGTGGTCGCAGCCAAAGAACTCAACGACGTGGCGGTGCAAAACTTGCGAGCTTTACAAGATCATCTGAAAAATGTTCGGTTGCTAAAAAAGGTCGGGGCCTCGACTCACTATGATGTCCTACGAGTGGAGGTTCAGCTCAGTGAGGCGCAGACCGAGTTTTTAAATGCCACTGACAATGTGGAACTGTCACGCGCACGATTGAGTGAAGCTTTGGGTGAAGATGAGAATATTTCGGGTGTGAGTGGAGGACTTCCGCAGTTAAAAACGGAGTGGGTCCGTGATCTGAAGAGCTATGAAAAAGCAGAGCGGAAGGACTTGGTGGCCTTGCAAAAAAAGTCAGAGGGTTTTCAGTACCAGGAGGATGCCGCAGAAAGATACTGGGTCCCGCGGGTTTCTCTCTTTGGTCAATATCAGTACTACAACAATCGCAATGATCGTTTTGATGACTACGATAATTTCCGAGATGCCTATAACTATGGAATTATGCTGACCTGGAATATTTTTGACGGAATGACCTCCATCGCAAAATCCAAACAAAGCATCGAGCAAAGATATCAGGCAGACAGGACTCTTCGTCAGTCGGAATTGAAAGCAAAAAGGGATTTAGAATTTTGGCAGAAGAAGTATCTCTATTATTGTGCCGTCTATGATTCACGTTTAAATGACATTATAAAATCAGAAGAAAGTGTCCGTCTTGCTGAAGAGGGGCTTAAGGCAGGGGCGCGAACCAATACGGATGTTTTAGATGCCGAGGCGGAGCTTTATCGGGCTAAAGCCGGAGCCGTGAATGCGAAAATGGGTGCTATCGAAGCGATCTTAAATCTAGAACTCAGTACGGGAAAAAAGCTTGCGCAATGGGAGTAGAGTTTTAACGAAGGATCTGCGCAAAAGAGGAGCTGGCGAAAATCACAGGCTTTTGAGTTTTCGCGGAGGCAATCTTCAAATAGCTGCTTAAAAGCAGCGCTAAGAAAATAAAAAACCAATTACTGGGAGAGAGGTACAAAAGCATACATCGTCCATTAAGCCTTACGGCTTTTAAGATATCCTACATAGTATTCGATACCGCTGGTTATACTCAAAATGACGCTAACCCACAAGACTCCGTAGCCAATTTTGTCCAAATACGGGAGATAAGGGTCCATATTTCCAATAATTACAATGGGGATAGCGATCATCTGCATGGCCGTCTTCCATTTTCCCGCGGGTTTGGCGGCAATAATGATTTGATCTGCCGCGGCAACGGAGCGGATGCCCCCGATAAAGTTATCCCGGGCCAAGATGATGATCACCATCCAGGCGTCGATCTTTCCTTGCGCTAGAAGCATTGCCAAGACACTAGTGACTAGGATTTTGTCGGCAATGGGGTCCATGAATTTTCCGAAATTACTAACGGCGTTGTATTTTCTTGCGTAATACCCGTCATAGTAATCTGTGATTGAGGCTAAAATGAAACAGATCGCGGCGACAACATTCCACGTCAGTGTATCTGGCCACATGAGTGCCACAATAACGGGCACCATAAAGATGCGACTGAGTGTGATGCGCATGGCGAGTTTTTTTTGAAATTCCGTGGCCGTCATTTTCGTCCTTTTAGTTGCTTCAACGTACCAGTTTAGTCTAGAAATAATCAATGTTTATTCATCGCCACAAAGTGCAGTTTTATGAAACCGACCTGATGGGAATAGTTCACCATAGCAACTATTTGCGTTTTTACGAAGAAGCGCGGGTAGCCTGGGCCCATGGCAAAGGGCTGATTGACTATCAAACGCCGGGATCGGCAAGTCATTTCGCGGTTTATGAAACTCACGTAAAGCATATGAAACCGACCTTTTTCGGAGATGATCTCGAGATCGAGGTGCAGGGAAAAACGGAAGGCAATCGCATCATTTTTCAATATCGACTGCGAGGGCGCGGTGGAGAAATTTGTTCGGTGGCAAAAACGGTGCATGTGGCGTTAGGACCTGATTTAAAATTATTAAGACTTCCGGCTGATATGAAAGCCGCCATGGAGAGTGAAAAATGGATAGAAACCTGGCTTTAGAATTTGTGCGTGTAACGGAAGCGGCGGCGTTGGCGTCTGCTCGTTGGATGGGTCGTGGAGATGAAAAGGCGGCGGATGCGGCGGCCGTTGATGCGATGAGAAAGGCTTTCGACTCTGTTCGTATGGACGGAACTGTCGTGATCGGCGAAGGCGAGCGTGATGAAGCTCCTATGTTATATATCGGCGAAAAAGTGGGGACAAAAGCGGAAGATGCTCCCCCTCTGGATATTGCTTTAGATCCACTAGAGGGAACCACTATTTGTGCGACTGGCGGAGTCGGCGCGATCTCTGTGATCGCGGTTGCGGAAAAAGGAAAGTTTTTGCATGCGCCAGACACCTACATGGATAAAATTGCTTGCGGCCCAGAGGCTCGCGGTAAGATTGATATTGATAAGTCCGCGACTGAAAATATTCACGCGGTGGCCGAGGCTTTGCGTAAGCCAGTCAGTGATCTGACTGTCGTGATCTTGAATCGCCCTCGTCATGAATCATTGATTACAGAGGCCCGTAAGACAGGCGCACGCATTCACCTAATCGGTGATGGAGACGTTTCCGCAGCGGTAGCGGCAGCTTGGCCGGATTCAGGGATTGATTTGTTAATCGGCGTTGGTGGGGCTCCTGAGGGAGTGATTTCAGCCGCAGCGATGCAGTGTTTGGGGGGAGACTTCCAAGGTCGCTTGAAATTTAGAAATGAAGAAGAAATCGCGCGCGCCAAACGCATGGGCATTGCCAACCCTGAAAAGAAATTTACGATGGACGAGTTGGCGACGGGTTCTGTGATGTTTATCGCAACGGGTGTAACGGATGGCGCTTTGTTAAAGGGTGTCCGTTTCATGGCTGATGGGAAAGCAAAAACCCATTCTTTGGTGATGAGATCTGCCACCGGCACGATCCGCACCATCGAAGCTCATCATGATTTAACAAAAAAGCCTAAAGGTTAGTTCGGAAGGTACCTGTCTCCCAGGTACCTAATGGAAGGGATCATGGAAACGAAGCTCATTTGTTTTAACTGCAACAAAGAATTGACCTTTGCGGGGCTGATTGGGCGACGAGAGGAATGTCCTCATTGTCGTTCGGATGTGCATGTGTGTAAGAACTGTGAGCACTATGATCCTAAAGTTTATAACGAATGTCGTGAAACGGCGGCAGACGTGGTTCGTGAAAAAGACCGTGCGAACTTCTGTGACTATTTTACTCCTCGCAAAGGAGGCGCCGGAGTGGTTGATAAAGCGGCGGCCCTTCGTGCGGCGGCCGAAGCGTTGTTTAAAAAGCCTCAATAATTTGAAACATAATACTTCAATGGTCTAGGCCTGCGTTGACTCAGTGTTTATGAAAAGACACACTAAAAGCCTATGGCAAAAGCATCAACGACCGAAGTTTTTAACTGCACACCAGAACAGTTTTTTAAAATCATTTCTGATTACGAAAAATATCATGAGTTTCTTGCTGAAGTGAAGCAATGCAAGGTTCTTAAAAGCGAAGGCAATCGTAAGCTCGTTGAATATCATGTTCAGGTGATGAAATCCTTTAAATATTCTTTGTGGATGACGGAAACGGCTTCGCAAAGCATAACCTGGGAGTTTGCTTCCGGCGATATCTTTAAGACCTCGGTAGGCTCTTGGAAACTTGAAAACGAAGCGGGAAAAACCAGAGCCACTTATACGGTGGAAGCGACTTTCAATATGTTTGTTCCCGGGCCTATTGCAAATGCCTTGGTCAGTGTGAATCTTCCGAATATGATTAGCAGTTACCAAAAGAGAGTGAAGCAGCTCTATGGCGTCTGATGACAGTAACAAAAAAGATGATAAAGAGCACTTAAGTGGAGATCTTAAAGGTCTTCTGGGTGATACCGTAAAAAAAGTTTTTACGGCCGGGGTCAGTGCGGCTTTTATGACGGAAGAAAATCTTCGCGCCTACGTGTCGGAGTTAAAACTTCCGAAGGAAGCCTTGAATTTGTTAATTCAGGGCGCGAATAAATCCAAGGATGAAATGACCCAACGAGTGACAAAAGAAATTGTCAGCATCATCCAAAAGATTGATTTCGTCAAAGAGGCCTCTAAGTTTGCGGAAACGCACAAATTTAAAATCACTGCTGAAATCGATATCGTCAAAAAAGACCCCACAAAACCAGACTAAGGACGATCTCAAGTTGAGACGTCTTGTGACCGAAAAGAAAGACATGGAACAAGAGATTCTAAGTCTTATTTCGGTCATTCTTTTTTGTGGTTGCTGCCATCAGTTTATCAAATCTGTGTTGGCTCCCATTCCTCTGTTGTCGACAGAAAGACCCTATGCTCGGCCGGCGATGCAGCTTGGCAAGTTCTATAAGTCCGTCGCATGGGGAACCATGACGGGCGTGTTTTTGGTGGGATTGGTGATTTCTTTCCATCAGGTCTTTACGGCTCTCTAATATTTCTTTCCTCAGTTTACGTTGCGCTTTGTTTATGGCAGCCTTCTTGGTGGAGGTTGTTATGAGCGCATTTTCCACAGTCAATCCCGCGACCGGCGAAGTTCTAAAAAGTTATCGATATGTTTCTTGGGAAGAGGCTGAACTGGCGCTAAGGTCCGCTCATCACGACTTTCAAATCTGGCGAAAAACCTCTCACCAAGAGCGTTCTCAGATTCTTCATCACTTGGCGCGGGTGTTGAGAGAGCATAAGGCTGAGTTTGCGCAAATCATGAATCAAGAAATGGGAAAACTTCTTTCGGAAGGAAAGGCCGAGGTGGAAAAGTGTGCGGTGACCTGTGAGTACTATGCCAAAGAAGCTTCAGGAATGTTGCACAATCAAGAAGTCACTTCGTCGCCCTACATGTTAGCCGAAGTCAGCTTTCAGCCGCTGGGGGTTATTTTTAGCATCATGCCTTGGAACTTCCCTTTGTGGCAGACCATTCGTTTTGCGGCTCCGGCGATTATGGCGGGGAATGTGGTTATTTTAAAACATGCCGATCTGACGGCGGGGACGGCAGAGCTGATTGGGAAAGTTTTTTCTGTATTAACTTCGAAGATTCGTCTTTTGCGTAATGTGCATGTCAATCACGAGGTGGCAGCCCAGATCATTGCCGATCCTCATGTGCAAGGTGTGACATTCACGGGAAGCAGTCGGGGTGGTCGCGCGGTGGCCATGGAGGCGGCAAAGAATCTCAAAAAGATCGTGTTAGAACTCGGCGGGAGTGACGCGTATTTGGTTTTGCCGGATGCCGATGTTGAGTTGGCGGCGAAGACTTGCGTGAAAGCGCGTCTGGTCAATGCCGGACAAAGCTGTGTGGCAGGGAAAAGATTTATCGTCCATCAAGACGTCTCGAAAGATTTTATCGCCAAATATGTGCAGGAAATACAAACGGCCGAGTTAGCTCCTTTGGCAAGCAAACGATTTCAGGATCAAATCATTGAGCAAGTTGAAAAGTTGAAGTCCTTAGGGGGAAAAGTGATCTTGGGTGGGACCGCTCCTCAAGGGGGAGGTGCATTTTATCCTGCGACCGTGGTGGTTTTTGAGAAAAGTCACCCTGACCTTCATCGGGAGGAGATCTTTGGGCCGGTGGCTTCAATTTTCATTGTGAAGAGTGCCGAAGAGGCCTTTGAGTTGGCAAACTCCTCGCCCTATGGTTTGGGGGGCGCGATCTTTACGAAGGATATTAAAAAAGGCAAAGAGTTGGTGGAAAAAGAGTTGCAGGCAGGATTTGTCGTGGTCAATGATCAAGTGAAGTCAGATCCACATCTTCCTTTTGGCGGCGTTAAAGAGTCCGGGTATGGGCGTGAGTTGGGCCATTTTGGAATTTTGGAATTTGTGAATATTAAAACGGTGGCAGTTGCGGGAGACATTTCGTGAATTTATCGAGAGTAAAGCAGGATCTGGATCATCACGTTTGGAAGTTGATTAAGCTTCATTCATTGCAGAATAAAAGAATTTTAGTGGCTGTTTCGGGTGGAACGGATTCAGTGGCCTTGCTTCGGGTTCTTTCGAAAATTCACAAAAAAGATCGTCTCGGGGCGTGCTATTTTCATCATGGCGAAGATTCCAATCAGGAGTACCGCAAAGAAGCCCAGGTGTTTTGTGAAAAACTGTGCGCCAAGTTGGGAGTTCAGTTTTACCCGCTGCAGTCTCACGCCTTGGCGAAATCGGAGGCGGAGTACCGAGAGTATCGTTACGAAGCTATGATGCGTCTAAAACAAGAAGAAGAGTTCGACTACATCGCAATAGGGCATCATCGTGACGATCTTTTGGAAACGCGACTGTTGCGCCTGATTCGGGGAACCGGGGCGCAGGGTTTTCATGCGATGTTGGTGCTGAAAGAGGGGTTGTTTCGTCCTCTTTTGGAAGTGTCGAAAAGAGAACTTAAAAAATATCTTCGAGAAGAGAAAATCCGCGTATTTGAAGATCCCTCGAATGAGTCTTTGGACCCTTTGCGTAATTGGTTGCGCCAAGAGTGGCTTAAAGCTTTAGAGCGTCGTTCTCGAGGGGCGACGGCGGCGTTAGCGCGTTCTTTGGAGACCATAGCGCAAGAGATCGAGAATCGCCCCTGGGGAGATCTCTTGAGTCAAAATGAGGCTTATAAGACACAGGGCCTTTCTCGAGGTTTTTATCTCACCTTAAGTCCTTTTGAGCAGAAAAGAATGTTGGCGCAGTATCTTTTTTCCCTCGGGAAAAAGGATTTTTCGCAGTCTCATCTTGAAGAAATTCAAAAGCGCCTGGACAAGTCGCAAAAAGTGATCACATTTAAAGTCGCTGGATGTTACTGGGAAGTTAACGCGGAGCAAATCAAGGTCCAGTCCTGAATTGAGAGGGACCTTCAAGCTATGCGAAGTTTCTTTTTTTGAGATAGTATCCATGCTACCCTTGAGGGTGACTTGACCTTCGAATGAAAGGAACTGAAATGCGATCTACTCAGAAAACGCTGGCTCTCTGGTTTTTCCTGATCATCATGGCTGTTTTTCTATTTCAAGCCTATGAGAGTAAGCACCAAAGAATGATTTCTGACTTGAACTACTCCAAGTTCACTGAGGCTGTAAAAGCGGGTGAAGTTGCGACTGTGACCTTCCGTCAGGATACCAGTGAAGTGATCGGGGAAATGAAACCCGAATTTGAAAAGAAATATAACGGAACTCACTTTGTGATCGTGGGAAACACCCAAGATGAAGGTTATAAATTCCTTCAGCAGCACGGCATTACGCCAAACTATGAACGTGCTGATAACGGCGGTTTCTTTCAGACATTTATCGTGAATTGGTTGCCTTTGATTTTAATCGTGGCGATGTTCTTGTTTATTATGCGTCAGGTTCAAGTGGGTGGCGGCAAAGCCATGTCATTTGGCAAAAGCCGGGCTCGCCTTCTGACGGAGCATAAAAACCGCGTGACCTTCAAAGAGGTTGCCGGGGTGGATGAGGCTAAAGAAGATCTTCAAGAGATCGTGAGCTTCCTGAAAGATCCTAAAAAATATACGAAATTGGGTGGACGCATTCCTAAAGGGGTTCTTTTAGTGGGCCCTCCGGGAACAGGTAAGACATTGCTAGCTCGCGCGGTCGCGGGCGAGGCGGGTGTGCCGTTCTTTACAATTTCTGGTTCTGATTTCGTGGAAATGTTTGTAGGGGTGGGAGCCAGCCGTGTTCGTGATCTTTTTGAACAAGGAAAGAAAAATGCTCCGTGCTTGATCTTTATCGATGAGATTGATGCTGTTGGTCGCCATCGTGGTGCCGGAATGGGCGGTGGTCATGATGAACGTGAGCAAACTCTGAATCAGTTGCTTGTGGAAATGGATGGATTTGAATCTTCAGAAGGTGTGATCTTGATCGCTGCGACCAACCGTCCTGACGTTCTGGATCCGGCACTTCTTCGTCCAGGTCGTTTCGATCGTCGTGTGGTGGTTAATAAGCCAGATTTGAAAGGTCGCGAGCAGATTTTGGCCGTTCATATGCGTAAAACTCCGTTGGGTCCTGATGTAGATGCCTCTAAGATCGCGCGGGGAACTCCAGGCTTTTCGGGTGCGGATCTTGAGAATCTTGTGAATGAAGCGGCTTTAGTTGCTGCTCGCACGGATAAGAAATATCTTGAGATGGAAGACTTTGAAAAAGCCAAAGACAAAGTCATCATGGGTTCTGAAAGAAGATCCATGGTTATTTCGGACGAAGATAAAAAAGTAACGGCTTATCACGAAGCTGGTCACACGCTGGTGGGTAAAAAGCTTGTCGGCTTGGATCCTATCCATAAGGTGACAATCATTCCTCGGGGCATGGCCTTGGGGGTGACTCAAACCTTGCCCGAAAAAGAAAGTGTTTCTTTGTCTAAGAACAAAGCTGAAAACATGATTGCTTTCTTGTTCGGTGGACGTGCTGCGGAAGAAGTGATTTTCAAAGATATTACGACGGGCGCTGGAAACGACATTGAACGCGCCACAGACATTGCCCGCCGCATGGTGTGTGAATGGGGTATGAGTAAGCTCGGTCCTTTGGCCTTTGAAAAACGCAGTGGAGAAGTCTTCTTGGGGATGCAGTATGGTCACCAAGGTCACAAGGATTACTCTGAAGCGAAGGCGGAAGAAATCGACGTAGAAGTGTCTAAGATCATCAATGAAGGTTACACTCTCGCAGTGAAAATCTTGACGGACTACAAGGATGCTTTAGAGAGATTGGCGTTGGCTCTTCTGGAATATGAAACCATCGACGGTCACGAAGTTGAAATGTTGGTGAACGGTGCTGCTGTGACGGAGATCGAAAAGTATCGTAACAGCAAAAAAGACGGTGGCTTGGGAGTTGCGGTTGCCACGAAGAAAGATCCCTCTGGGGATCCCGTAGGTAATACAGGGCCGGTGACGATTTAATAATTAACGAGGCATCTTGATGTTGCAGCAGTTTGTCGACAACTTGTTTTTCATCGTACAGCATCTGCGCGTGCAGGATGCTATCGACATGCTTCTGGTTTGGATGGTGGTCTATCGTATTTTGGTTCTTATCAAAAGAACCGGCACCATCCAAATGCTCTCTGGTCTTGGGGTTCTGGCTATTGGGTATATTCTCAGTATTTGGTTGGAACTCTTTACCTTTAATTGGATTCTTGAAAAATTCTTCTCAAATTTATTTGTGATTGTGGTGGTGCTGTTCCAAGGCGAGATTCGTCGAGCTTTGGCACATATCGGAAGTAATCCTTTCTTTAATGACGCTTCCACGGTCCAAGAAACTCAAGTCATCGAAGAGATCGCCAAAGGAATTATTCTCACGGCTCAAAAGGGCTTCGGCGCCTTGGTGGTGGTTGAACGCGAAATTGTGATTGATTACCACATCGAATTTGGAACGGAGATGGAGTCCAAAGTTTCTGCGGAACTTCTTGCCTCGATCTTCCATCCTGAAAGCCCCATGCATGATGGGGCTGTTTTGATTCGTAACGGAAAGATTCATTCTGCGGGATGTTTCTTACCGCTCAGTAAAAATCCAGCTTTGGATAAAAATCTTGGGACACGCCATCGCGCGGCCATTGGTTTGACAGAAGAAACCGATGCTTTGGTTTTTGTCGTATCTGAAGAAAATAAATCTATCGGTATTGTGCAGGGGGGACACTTCAGCCCCAACGTGGAATTAGGTGATATCCGTAAGGCCCTCTATGAGACCTTTGGTCTCAAATACAAAGCCTTCTCTCAGCAAGGGGAGGTGTTATGAAGCGGCGCTGGTCAGGAATCGTGACCGAAAATTTCAGTTATAAAGTGGTGGCGTTGTTCATCTCTCTTATCTTGTGGTTGACCATTCTCGGGCGTCGCGACTTTGTTCTTAGCAAAAATATCGACGTTGATTTGGTGACGGCGCCGGGGACGCAGATTGTGGCGCAAACAACCGATCATATTAAAGTGAAGGTTTCAGGTCCCCGCTCTTCGTTGAAAAAGTTTTTAGAAAGCTCACTGTCGCAGAGTATTACGCTTGATATTTCACAAAAAGGTGAAGGCGTTGTTTATGTCGACATTCCTTTAAATAAGATTGAGGTCCCCATCGGTGTAAGGATTCTGGGGGTTCGCCCGAATCAGATTCAGGTGGAAGTGGTAAAAGCGAAAGGTGCGACCCATGACGAACAAAAAGGTAACTAAAGTGGAAAAAAAGACGACCAAACTTTTTGGTACAGATGGGATTCGAGGCACCGCCAATCAGTGGCCGATGACTCCAGAAACCGTGGTGAAAATTGGACAAGCCATTGGTTATCTTTTGCAAAAGGAAATGCAGGGGACGGCAAGTCACTCACGAAAAGTCGTTATTGGAAAAGACACGCGTCTATCGGGTTATATGATTGAACAGGCTTTGGCCAGTGGATTGAATTCGATGGGTATCTTTGTTCAGTTGGTGGGTCCTCTTCCAACCCCAGGAATCGGCTATTTGACTCGAACAATGCGGGCGGCGGCCGGGATTGTTATTTCAGCCTCTCATAATCCCTTCCATGACAACGGTATTAAAGTGTTTGGTCCGGATGGCTTTAAAATCTCAGAAGCCATGGAAAAAGAAATTGAGCGCCTGGTTTTGGAAGAAGACCTTATGCAACTTTTGCCGCCAAGCAAGGACATTGGGCGAACTCGTCGTATTGAAGACTCTCAAGGTCGGTATATCGTTTATGTCAAAGGGACATTCCCTTTGGAGTACACCTTGGACGGCATGCGCATTGTCTTAGATACCGCGAACGGAGCCTCCTATAAGGTGGCCCCTTCTGTATTCCAAGAACTGGGTGCGGAAGTGATTCAACTTGGTGATGAGCCTAATGGAATTAATATTAACGACAAGGTGGGGGCGCTGTATCCTCAAAAGCTTTCCGAAGCGGTGATTCAATATCGCGCAGACGTGGGCATCAGTTTGGACGGGGATGCGGACCGCGTGATCATGGTTGATGAAAAAGGTGAAGTGGTGAATGGAGATCGCATTTTGGCGATCTGTGCTTTGCATATGAAAGAGCGCGGTCTTCTTAAGGGAGACACCCTTGTGGCGACTCAGATGTCCAACTTCGGCCTTGAAAAACGCATGAATGAAGCCGGAATCAAGGTTGTCAAAACGGGCGTTGGAGATAAGTACGTCGTCGATGAGATGAGAAAAAATGGTTACAATTTAGGTGGTGAGCAGTCTGGCCATATCATCTTTTTGGATCACACCACTACAGGGGATGGCTGCATTGCTGCACTCAGTGTTTTGGCGGTGATGAAGCAAACGGGCAAAAAAATGAGCGAACTCAATCACGTCTTTGAAGACGTGCCGCAGATTTTAATTAACTGCCGCGTGAAGCGCCGTACGGAGCTGCATGAGCTTGCGGGTTATAATGATCTGATTCGCAGTATTGAAAAGAAGCTTAATGGCGATGGCCGCGTGTTTGTGCGATTCTCAGGAACGGAGCCGGTGATTCGAGTTCTTGTTGAGGGGCCAGATAAAACGCAGATCAGTCAGTTTGCAGAAGAAATCGCATCTTTCTTGGAAAAAGAGTTATCATAATATGAAACATAAAATTCGTCTTGGTGTAAACGTGGATCACGTGGCAACGCTTCGTCAGGTTCGCGGCGGAACCACTTCTTATCCTAGTCTTGTTGATATGGTTAAAAAATCCGTGAAGGGTGGCGCTGAGCAGATCACCATTCATTTGCGAGAAGATCGCCGTCATATCCAGTTGGAAGACTTAAAGCTTCTCTCGAAGTCTTGTCCTGTGCCTTTGAATTTGGAAATGGCAGCGACTCCTCAAATGGTCAGTTATGCCAAGAAATACCGTCCTGATTGGGTTTGTTTTGTTCCAGAAAAAAGAGCTGAATTGACGACCGAGGGTGGTTTAGACGTCAAGAAGGGCTTTAAGAAAATGGCCCCCATGGTAGAGAAACTTCAAAGAATCGGTATTGAGATCTCTATGTTTATCGAACCCTCTTTAGAGCAAGTTGAAGCGTCTTATGAAGTTGGCGCTGATGCGATTGAACTTCACACGGGAAAATGGGTTTTGTTAACTGGATCAAAAAAAGAAAAAGAATGGTCGCGCCTGGTGGAGGCTGCGGAGTGGGCGAACTACCTCGGTCTTAATGTGCATGCAGGGCATGGGCTGGATTATCATCATTCCAAATTAATTAATAAACTTCCTTATCTTCAGGAAGTAAATATTGGACATTCTTTGATTTGTTATGCTTTGGAAGAGGGGCTTGAAGCTTCTGTTCGTAAAATGCGAAAGATTTTAAAGTAATGGCGACGATCCTGAACTCTGAAAGAACAGTGAGGAATCTCATTGAGCTCAAAGAGTTCTGGACTGAATTTTTGCCTCACCTCAATGAACGCTGTATTCTTTTGATGAGCGGGGAGGTCGGGGCTGGGAAAACCACCTCCGTACAAATGATCGCAGAAATTTTAGGAATGAAAGACGTTCAGTCGCCCTCTTTTGCAATCCATCTTCGTTATGAAAATGCCCAAGGTAAGACGTTAGACCATGTGGATCTGTATCGCCTTAAAGACGATGATGATCTGGAAAGTTCTGGTTTTTGGGATTTATTCGCGCAGAAAAAGTCCCTGGTCATTATCGAATGGGCGAATCGATTGGACTTCGATTACTTGCCGCTGAATTGGCAAAGAGTCGAAGTGAAGTTTGAAAAAACGTCGTCTGAAGAGCGTAAGATCTCTTGCCGTCTTATTTAATCTGGATATAGTGATTCGAGGAGACGGTATGAAAATACTTGTTATTGATGATGAGCAGGATCTTCGTATGTTGGTGACCTACTTTTTGCAAAAAGAGGGTTATCAAGTAGAGACTGCGGAAAATGGCCTTGAGGGGTTTGAAAAAACCAAATCGTGGCATCCTGATTTGATCGTGAGCGATGTGCAAATGCCTGTTTGCAATGGACATGGTTTGTTATCGCGTCTTGAGGCGTTGGCTCCTCCTCCTGTGCCAGTTCTTTTTATGTCCGGTTATCCCGGTAAAGAGAATGTCGACTATTCCCAAACAAAGAATTTGAAAGGCTTTTTAGCCAAACCGTTTACGCCAAAAGAGCTTCTCGATACAGTGGCCTCTGTGTTTAAGGGTACGCCATATTCTCCGAAAACGATTTGAACTAGAGGGCGGTCAAATGAATGGGTTCTTTTACGATTGTAAAACGGCGTTAGGACGGTTGTGCCGAGCTATTGAGTTTCGTGTTCTTCTGGCGCTGCTTTTTGTCGTGATCAATGTGTACCCTTTTGTAGCCTATCGTAATTTAGAAAAACCTTGGTTCCTCTATCTTTTTATTTATGGCTCCTGGATTTTTTTAATTTTTATTCTTTTCTTGTTGTCATTTTCTGAGGATTCAGAGGGAGAAGACTGATGTTGCCGTCCTCGGTCACTTTGGGTGTTCTTGCTCTTTATCTATTGTCTTTGTTGTTCCTGGGCTACTTTGCCGAAAAAAAGATTCACGGCGGGAAGCATTTTTCAAATAACGGTCTTTTTTACAGCCTTTCGCTTGCCATATATTGCACCTCTTGGACTTATTACGGAAGTATCGGCAATGCCTCTCACAGTGGCTTTCTGTTTGTGACGATTCATATCGGCTCTACGATTGGTGCTATTCTGTGGGGACCTGTTTTAAAGAAACTCATACGAATTAAAAATAAATACCGCATCACCAGTATTATCGATTTTATCTCGGCCCGCTATAATAAGTCCGTCGGTATCGGGATGGTTTTAGCGGTTTTTGTTATTTTTGGATTTATTCCTTACAATGCCTTGCAGATTAGATCCATCATGGCGACGACTCGAATCATGCTGCCGAACTCGATCAGTCATGGCAACGTTCCTCATCTTTTGCTGGAGTGGATCATTCTGGCGGTGATTTCTATTTTTATTATTGTCTTCGGTTTACGTCGCCTGGATCCCACGGAACGTCATCCGGGGATGATTTCTGCCTTGGCTATTGAGAGTATTGTAAAATTGGTGGCGGTTCTTGCCGGGGGCTTTTTCATTGTCTATGGCCTTTCCGGAGGAATCAAAGAGCTGGTAGAGTCTCTGCCTCAGAGTGTAACAGGGCAGCCTTACACTCACGTCGGTTTTACGAACATGCCAGATTTATTTGAATGGTTGAGCTGGTTGTTTTTAGCCAGTGTCGCCGTGATATTTTTGCCGCGACAGTTTCACGTGGCGATTATTGAAAATGGGGACGAGAGGCATGTCAAAACCGCACAGTGGTTGTTCCCTTTATATCTTTTCTTGAGCAATATTTTTATCTTGCCGATTGCGATCTATGGACTCAAATCGGGGGTGCCCGTTGGGCATCGGGACAGTCTTCTTTTAGAAGCGCCTCTTATGCACGGAAACAATCTTCTGGCTCTTTTTATTTATATTGGAGGTTTTTCCGCAGGCATTGGTATGATCACCGTGTCGGTGATCACGATTTCTACCATGGTCACCAATCATTTGTTGTTGCCTTTGGCGGAGTCCTATTCGCAGCTAAGGTCTTTACGTGGAAATGTTTTAAAGATCAGATGGCTAGCGGCTATTTTAATTGTGGGACTGGCGTATCTTTATCAAAAGTATCTCGAGACCGACACGGCATTGGTTGTTATTGGAATGGTTTCGTTTGTCGCCGCTTTTCAATTTATTCCGCCGATTATTTTGGGACTTTATTG
>JAHRXB010000059.1 GCA_019104905.1 Bdellovibrio sp. | reverse complement strand
CTGAAAAGCAGAAAGGCCAAGTTATGGGAATAAAATATAACGAAACAACCAAAGAGTACGAGGTTCGATACTCACAAAGGCACCCCCTAACGGGAGTGCCTTACTCATTAAAACGACTTCACATAAAATCAAAATCTGAAGCCAATCGAGTGTACGCAAAATTAATTGCAACAGTCAGCGAGCGCCTTAAAAAGGCCGTGATTCCCCCATGGGAGATTGTTCTTGAGAGTTATCTTCAGTCTTTAGAGTTAGAGGACTTGATGAACTCAACTCGCTATGGTCGAAGAAAGATTTTAGAGAAATACACTCTTGAAAGATGGCGTGGAAAAACGTGCGATAGCATCACGACCCAGGATATTCACGATATATTAAGAACAGATTTGTCGGAAAATGCCGAGGCTCACAAAAAGCACTTTGTTAAGTGTTTAAAAGGAGCCTTTCAATTTGCGGTCGAAAAAGGATATATCAACCGAAATCCGACCCCGCTTTTAAAGTTTAAGGTGGCTGATAAAATTAAGTCCGTTCTTACGGAGGAGCAAATCATAACGCTTCTTCGGCGAGCGCAAGAGCTTGATTGGCCATGGTATCCTCACTATGCGATGGCACTATATACAGGAATGAGAAATGGTGAATTGTACGCCCTTACTTTTGATAAAGTGAATTTAGATCTGCGCCAGATTTTGGTAAACAGCTCATGGAGCAGCAAAGATGGATTCAAATCAACAAAGTCCGGTGATGATCGCATTGTCGAGATTCCAAAACCTTTATTGCCAGTGCTGACCGAACTAAAGCTGAAGTCCTTGGGTGATAACTTTGTTCTGCCCCGTCTTGGTAAATGGGATAAGGGCGACCAAGCGCGGGAGCTTCGATTCTTCCTTAAATCCGTCGGACTTCCAGAAATCCGATTCCACGACCTCAGAGCGAGCTGGGCGACCCTTCTGCTTGGCAAAGGCGTTGCACCCAGCAAGGTGATGTCTATGGGAGGTTGGAAAGACATGGATACGATGATGATTTATATGCGCAAAGCAGGCATTGATATTAAGAACTCCACAAGCGTCCTGGATTCAATGAGTACGCATGGAGTATCGGAAGCTCAAGTTATTGAAATTAGGGGTAAAGTATGACTCCGTTGACAATGCGTATCATATATGTTACCTATTAAATCAGCGAAGTATGTCATCAAGACTTTTTATCAAGAGAACGGCAAAGCTCCATACTCTGAATGGATAAAGAGCTTAGACGGTTCCATAAGGGCAAGGATCAGTGCGCGCATCGCCCGATTTGAAGACGGGCATTTTGGCGATCATAAGGCCGTTGGTGATGGAGTGTTGGAAGCAAGATTCTTTTTCGGGCCTGGATACAGAGTTTATTTCTCAGTCCATGGAACTGAGATCGTCTTACTTCTGACGGGCGGAGATAAAGATACGCAGTCTGATGATATCGAAAAAGCAAAAGAGTTTTTAAAGGATTACCTGGAGGATCAAAATGCCAACAAGAAGTAGTGATTGGAGTGAAGAGGTTTCTAAAGAGCTTCGCGATACCGACTATGCGCAAAGCTTCCTGTTGGCTCTCTTAGAAGAAGGTGACGATTTACAAGCGGCTTTAGGGCGTTTGATTCGACTTTACGGAGTCAAAGAGTACGCCCAGCTTGTGCAAATGGAAGAGTCCGCGATTCAACGTGCGATAAATCCAAATCACAATCCGACAAAGGGAACATTAGAGAAACTTTTAGCGCCGTTAAAATTGAGTTTGGGTGTAAAGCCCGCCGCATAAACTGTCTTTGTCGAGTTCTGTCGAGTAAAGGGAGAAGCAGCGTTGAAATCATTTAAGATTTTAAACCGCGAAACTCCCTACCATCCCCATCGCGGCTCCAGAGGAGCAACCACAATAAACGTAGATGACTTTTTTCATAAGCCTCCCTAGCCTAGAGATATGCGGGGTCGTTTGCTTAGATATTTGATACTTACACTGGTCGTCTTGTTGGGTGCCCCCCAGATGGCTTTGGCCAATCTAGAGGCTCAGCCTAGACCAAAGGCTAAGAAAACAGCTCCCAAACCCAAGGTTCCTGAGGCGCCCCCTGAAGAAAGTGTTCTTGAGATCGGGGGAACCTATCTTGAAGAGACTCGAAAAACTGTTTCCAATCGTGTGCTTCGCTTGGCGGATAAGGTGGACTCTCTTTTTGGAGATCGCAGAGCGGATGACCGTAAAAACACAAGCACGTTGCGCGTAGGGCAGACGTTCTTTGTGAAAGACGGAACGACGGGGGCTGAGGATATCGAAGCCACCTTGAACCTTTATCTGCCGAATTTTCAAAGAGTTCAGGAAAAATTTACTGACACCCTGATGTCCGTGGCGCGCGAAGACACTGACGTGACCGAAGTAGATCCTGAAAAATTCAATAAAGAAAGCCAATGGGATCTGAACCAAGAAAGTGGTGTGGTGATCGCCAATCCCATCAATTACTTTGGGCGACTTCGTCTTAGAAGAGACTGGTTGTTGGGAAAGTTTGTTCACTCATTCTATGAGCAAGTGGGGTGGTCAAAAAGAAATGAATGGGAGGAAGTGACGTCCTTAACTTCGGACTATGCCCTCACGCGAGACCTGTTATTCCGTTTTATAAACGAAAAGTATTGGGCCATGACCAATAATGGACTGAGTTCTGCGCACGGCCCCTCGTTGTTGCAGCAAATTTCTGAAACGAGCGCGATTTCCTACGACCTTCGCTATAATACGATTTATGAGGACTATACGTTCTATAGCAACCGAGTCAGCCTGGCTTCTGTCTATCGTCGAGAATTGCCCGTAAAGTGGATATTCCTGGAAATTCATCCAGAAATTGCGTGGGAGCGGGAAACAAACTTCCGCGCGCTTTATAATTTGTATATCAAGTTTGAATTCGTCTTTGGGAAAATTTAAGGAATCTAATGAAAATAAGAGCTAGTCACATTTTGGTGCAACACCAATATGAAGCAGAAGATCTCCTACGCGCATTAAAGGACGGGAAGAGTTTTGAAGAGTTGGCTCGACGCCACTCCAAGTGTTCTTCGGCGTCGCAAGGGGGAGACCTGGGGTCTTTTGCTTCAGGGCGCATGGATGAAAACTTTGAAGAGGCCGCTTTTGCTCTAAAGGTGGGGCAGATCTCGACAAAACCCGTGCGCACGAAGTTTGGTTATCATCTTATCAAAAGAACAGAGTAAAAACTTAAAACTCACCTTTGGTTTGGGTCTCTATTTTTCCAATAGATCTGCTGGCTTTTTATTGGCAAATCCTAAAAACTATCAAGAATAAATTTTTTGGAGGAGCTATGAGCTTAAAAGGATTGTGGAGCGTTTGTATTTTGTCTTTGTTGGGAGCCATCAACGCACAAGCGGCGGTCGTAAAAGACAATTCTTTTCTGATCGAAGAGGCTTACAATCAAGAGCCCGGAGTGGTTCAGTTCATTCAAACCTATCAGTATCTCGATCCTGTGCACGAGTGGGGGTATTCATTCACGAATGAGATTCCCGTGCCTGATGAAACACATCAGTTTTCCTATGTTATTCCCGTTGCTAAAAAGAATAGTGGCACGGACGATCAAACCCAGGTGGGCGACGTCTTGTTGAACTACCGTTACCAATTGATGAACACCGAGATGATCTCCATTGCACCTCGCTTTTCTTTGATCGTTCCTACGGGGGATTATAAAAAAGGTTTTGGTAATGGCGTCGTGGGATTCCAATTCAATCAAGCGATTTCAATCGCCCTTAACGAGAAGTGGACCAATCACTGGAATGCGGGATTCACTTACACTCCAGATGCCAAAAACAGCCTTGGTGAAACAGCCTCTCTTTTTGGATTTAATTTTGGTACAAGCGTGATCTACAACGTGACTCCAAAAACAAATTTGATCTGTGAATTTGTTATGAACAACAATGAAAACGTGGCCGCTCAAGACACCAAAGGCAGCAGTTCGACCTACTATGTAGTTCCTGGGATTCGCAGTGCTTTTGCGGTGGGCGAAGAGACCGAGGTGGTCCCTGGTATCGCTGCCATGTTGGGTGCAGGTCCTTCTGCGGAACAACACGAAAGAGGCGTTTTCCTCTATCTTTCTATTGAATCGAAGCTTTGGTAGTTATCCAGACCTAAACAAACACAGTGGAAGATATTTCTATCAAATATTTTTCCACTTGTGGAAAAAGTCCTGATTAGCTTTTGGACAGTCTCAAAGACATTCAATTTCTAATATGAGTCGACCGAAGACTCCTCCATAGCACGGAGGAGTCTTTTTTATGATTCGAACCACATCTTTAAAAAGAACAGTCTTTTTATTCTTTGCTCTGGGATTGGCGGCATGTGCACGCTCGAACGATTGGCCCAGTATTGATGAATCGGGAAACGAGAGCGCCTCTGTTGTTGAGCCCACTCCCGAGGTGACGCCTTCGCCGGTGACAGGGGAGCCCCCAGCGCCGACTCCCGCGGAACCAGGGAGTGATGTTGTCGTTACCAGTCAGAAGCTGCTGCTCAATCAAGCGATGACCTTGCGATACGAAAAAGCCGGCGTGTTGGAAGCAAAGATCGAACTGCCTGAAGGCACTCAGATCGAAGTTCCGATAAACTATGATGTGAAACATTTGGATTTCAGAAACTCGAGTGGAAACATTGAAAGATCCAGTACGGGCTTTCTGTATCCAGTGAAGATTGTATCAGTAGCGTCGCAGTATGTGTCCCAGTTTCCCCAGAAGAAAATTGATGAGATTAATCAAACCAGCGGGGGTCTTTTTATTTTTGCCTCCATTGTGGGAAGCCTTGAAGGTTCTGACGGAAACTTTGCGGTGGTGGCCGGCTCCACGCCCGGAGCTGGCTTTTTAAAATACTATGATCCGACTGGAAAGCCGAAGTTTAAGTATACCAATTCGGTCACAAAACGTTTCGGAGCGCGATTAAATAAGGGAGTCAGTCCAAGTTCCTTGTCAGCAGCTCAAAAGCAAAAGTGGGACAGCATCTATAGTGAACTCAAGAAGGCGGTAAATCGGACGGTGGCGACGCCAAAATTCTATTTGATGATGGACAAAGCGAAGGCCACTCAATGGTCGATCAATTTCGAAAAATCAGGTGTGATTTCCCCTTTGGGAGCTTGGACTATTGCGACGCAAGCAACGGCGGTTCGACATGGATTTTCGAATGTGCCATGTGCGGAGTTTCAATCAGAACTTTTACGACAAGCCTATCAGCGCGCTGGATACCGTGTGACGGAGGACTTTAGTAAAAGCAAAGGGAATGAACTTATTTGGTCGAACTCGGCAGCCGTGGTGAATTTCTCTATGGCTCTCTATAAAGCCGGATGGGTCCCTTGGGATTCTACGCTGTATCGTCCTATTCTGGGTTCGTTTCTTATGAATGGCTCTGGGTTGACTCCGGGTCATACTTATATTTCCGCCGGAGATGATGGGATGATTATTGTGGATAACGGGGCTCCTCAAGGCCGTGATCTGCGTAAGACCACGGAAAAGACCATCTCGATCATGTATCAAACGGGGGTCTTCTTTTTGCCTCCCGGAATCACGCCGCCCGCTTGGTAAGAGTCAGAATATTTCCAAGAAGGCAAAGAAGGACGCCCACTAAAATATAGGGCGTCCATTTGAAGTTCTCAAAGAAGCTTGAAAGAACAAGGGCAATGACCGGAGAGATCACGCTGGTGTAGGCCGCTTTCTCAGCACCAATTTTTCCTGCCAATGAGAGGTAGGCGCCGAAGGCAATGACGGATCCAAAAAGAGATAAATAAAGTAAAGCTCCCAGAAATCGTCCCGTCAGTGGAATGGCGAGAGAGTCTCCGTGGATCAGCGCCACGATCAAAGTAAAAAGACTTCCGTAAAGCATACCAAAAGTATTTGTGACAACGACGGGAATACGCAGTTGATAACTTTTCTGGGCTACCATATTTCCCGTCGAGGCGGAAAGAGTGGCTAAGAATCCAATCAGCAGACCTAAGATCGTTTTAGAGTTCGGATCAAAATGTAAAATTTCATTGAGAAAGATAAAAATGATTCCTATTCCGCCCAAGGCAGAACCAATAATCACATTTCTGGTGATGGGTTTTTTAAAGAAAAGACGCATCCCAAATATGTTGTAATAGACAAGGACTGTGAAACTTAATGCGACCAGGCCCGAGCTGATCATCGTTTCAGCAATATAAGTCAGCATGTAATTGACGGAGAACATGAAGACACCTTGAGCCGCAAAGAGCACGTGTTCGCGGCGAGAATATCTCAAGTTCTGTTTTTTAAAGAAACAAAAGGCCGCCAAAATTCCGGCCGCGACTAGGAAGCGCCAAAAAACTGATGTGACCGGAGAAGCGGCATCGACCTGAAAGGTGATGACTAACCAAGTAGATCCCCAAATAAGCGTGCAAATGGAATACAGGATCAGGTTTTCAAATCGTGAAGACATCTTTAGATAAGTCCCATTCCGCCGTCGAACGGCATTCGAAGAGAGTACTCACTTTTTACCTGCCAAGCAACACATCAAAAAACTGAGTCTTGTCAGGATCAGCAAAGAAATATGCCATTCTGTGAGGAGGAGAGGATACTAAAGATGGGGTAAAGGAAAGGAGGTCCCTATGCTTAGAGCCGCTATTACTTTTTTCATTATTGCGATTGTGGCTTTTATTTTTGGTGCCTCGGGAGTTGCCGGTATGTCTATGGAGATTGGTCGACTGCTACTCATGGTATTCTTGGCCTTAGCGATCATCAGCTTTCTTATAAATCTGATGGGCCGTCGCGGGCATCGATAAAAAAAGCCCCGGAATTCCGGGGCTTTTTTAATTAATCTTCATCATCTTCGTAGTCGTCATCGTCCTCATCGTCGTCTTCTTCATCATCATCTTCATCGTCTTCGTCCTCTTCATCGAGGTCTTCATCCGCTTCGATGCGCACAAGCCAGCCCTCTTCATAAGGATCTTCGATGATAAGTGAAGGTTCCTCAATAACCTGACTGTTGATTTCAATAACGGTTCCAGAGACCGGAGAATAGATATCCAAGGGACCGTCATCTGTCTCCAAAGTTCCAATGACAACGTCAGCGTCGACTTTTTCCTGCTCTGCAGGAAGCTCGACGGAGCTGATTTCTTCAAAGTCTTCTAAGCCGTCCTCATTGATTCCGATGGTAATAACGCCATCTTCCTGACGAATCCAAAGATAGCCCATAAAATTTCTTACGTCGTCTGATCCCATTTTCTTTCCCTAAGTTTAAGTTACGGTACGAGTAAAAACCCGTACCGCGTCCAGTCTTTTAGCAATCGTAATATAAATGGAACTCGTAGGGAACAGGTCTTTGTTGAATTGGACGTACTTCTTTGTCGATTTTGTATTGAATCCAAGTCTCAATGAGGTCCTCACTAAAGACATCGCCCTTTTTCAGGAAGCTGCCATTGGCCTGCAGGTTGCTCAAAGACTCTTCCAAAGTGCCAGGAACAGAAGGAATTGCCGCGGCCTCTTGAGGAGGAAGACCGTAAATATCCTTATCCAATGGATCACCGGGGTGGATCTTATTGATAATACCATCAAGTCCAGCCATCAAAATCGCGGCTTCCGCCAAATAGATATTGGCGGCAGGGTCTGGAGTGCGGAACTCGATACGTTTTGCCTTTGGATTGGGGCCTGAGTTCGGAATTCTCATTGCAGCAGAGCGGTTCTTGAAGCTGTACGCCAGTTTTGTTGGAGCTTCAAAGCCGGGAACCAGACGTTTATAGGAATTTGTTGTCGGATTGATAATTCCGCACAAAGCCGGAGCGTGTTTAAGAACGCCACCGATATAATAAAGAGCCATTTCCGAAAGACCCGCATATTTGTTTCCTGCAAAAAGATTTTTACCGTCTTTCCACAAAGACATATGAATATGCATTCCTGAGCCATTATCGCCAAAAAGAGGTTTTGGCATGAACGTGACAGTTTTGCCGTAACGTTTTGCCACGTTTCTAACGATGTACTTAAACCACATCATCTTGTCGCCCATGTTCAGAGCTGTATCAAAACGGAAGTTGATTTCACCTTGACCCGCAGAAGCGACCTCATGGTGATGACGTTCAACCTGCATGCCGCATCTTTCAAGCTCAAGACAAATTTCAGTGCGAAGATCTTGTTGAGAATCCGTAGGAAGTGCCGGGAAGTAACCTTCCTTGCTGCGAATCTTGTAACCAAGATTTCGACCGCCTTCGTCTCGACCGGTGTTCCATGCGGCTTCGTCACTATCAATCATGTAGAACGCAGAATTGCTGGTTTGTTCGTAGCGAACATCATCAAAGATAAAGAACTCGGCCTCAGGGCCGAAGTATGCGGTGTCAGCAATTCCTGTTGATTGCATGTAGGCGATCGCTTTTTTCACGATTTGACGAGGATCTCTGTTGTAAGGTTGCAAAGTCTCAGGCAAACAAACATCGCAAATCAAAGAAAGGGTGGGCACCTGCATGAAGGGGTCCATCATGGCGGTCGTTGGGTCTGGCATAATGATCATGTCAGACTCTTCAATGCCTCTCCAGCCGCGAATGGAGCTTCCATCAAAACCGAAGCCATCTTCGAAGGCCTCTTCGGTCAGTTGGTGAAGAGGAACGGTGAGATGCTGCCAAGTTCCGATCATGTCACAGAACTTGAGATCGACCATTTTTGCGCCTTTTTCATTGGCGAACTTCAGGACTTCTTTTGCTTTCATTTGTTGGGTCATGGGGCCTCCGAGCCGTTCTATAAAAATATCTACAGTGCCTGTTCGTCCTTCTCACCAGTGCGAATGCGAAGGACGGACTCTACAGGGAGAACGAAAATTTTTCCGTCACCAATTTTGCCTGTGTGAGCCGTTTTACGAATGGCCTCCACAGCGCTTTCGACAAGTGCTGAGGGTAAAACCACTTCGATTTTAATTTTGGGAAGAAAGTCTACGACGTATTCGGCGCCCTTATAAACTTCAGTGCGCCCTTTTTGTCTTCCGAATCCGCGAACTTCTGAGACAGTGATCCCTTCTACGCCGACCTCTGAGAGAGCATCGACCACATCATCGAGTTTGAAGGGTTTTATAATGGCCTCAATTTTTTTCATCTAACTTCTTTGTGCTGAAAGGAAGTCCTCAATCAATTTGCAAAAGGATAACAAAAGGTTTGCAGAAAGCAAAAACAGATAAAGTCATTTTATTTTTTTAATGAGCTCATAACGCGAACCAGTAAGTGTCACCTCTTGGTAAAAAAGATCGACTCCCTTGAAAGCGGCTTGCGGTGCCTTGTGGTTTTTGGTACACACGGGTCCACTTTTTCGAAAAACCATCAATGTTGTCGTACTCGGGGGGGATAATGACTACAGCGCGATTTTTCGTCTATGGATCTTTTTGTGAGGGCATGGTTCACTTTTCAAAGATCCAAAATTTCATGGAATCTTCAATATTTGCACGAGTTAAGGCCACGGCCTACCGTCTGAAAGTGGGCTTTCCGGCGATGGTCAAGGGGGGCAGTGATTTGGTTCCGGGCCAGCTTGTGGAGCTTAAGGGATCCGATTTATTGGTATCTCTTTTGGATGAGTTCTTTGGCTTTAATCGCCAGGATCCAGAGAAGAGCCTTTATTCTAGAGAAGAAGTGGATGTTTTTCCTGAGGGCGCTTCACAGCCTGTAAAAGCGTGGGTTTATTTTTTGAATCCGCTCAAAATGCCGGTCAACGCCTCGGTTATTCCTGGGGGAGACTGGAAAAGATCTTTAGAAGAGCAGCCTTCTTTGACTTCTCGTTTGACGGAAAAACAAGTGACCTATATTCAAAGATTAGGGCGTTCGACTGGCCGAGAGATCGTTCCTATTGATCTGAATCTTTACCGTGAGCTTATGAATTTAGAGCTGATTGTAGATAAAGGTCGCCGTTTGGCTCTTTCTAAGCTTGGCCAAGAGGTTTATAAACATCTTGCCTGAGTCTCAAAAACTTTTTCGTATTGTTCTTATTGAGCCCGAGATTCCTCAAAACACGGGGAACATCGGGCGCAGTTGTGTCGCCACGAACTGCGAGCTCCATCTTGTGGGCAAAATGGGTTTTGAAATCAACGACACAAATCTCAAAAGAGCCGGCCTCGATTATTGGCCTCACTTGACATGGCATCGCCACGAAACATTCGCAGACTGGTGGAAACTCGTAGAAGATCCTTCTCGAGTTTGGCTATTCACGACGAAGACCCAACGCACCTACTTTGAACCCGACTACAAACCCGGAGATTGGCTCGTTTTCGGCAAAGAAACCAAGGGCCTTGATCCCGATCTTCTTCTCAAATACCCCAATCAAACGGTGACGATCCCCATGATCGGCGAAGGCGCAAGAAGCCTCAACCTCGCCACCAGCGTCGCCATTGCCGCCTACGAAGGCGTCAGGCAAATCAACTTTAAAAAATAGCCATCCAAGACCTTGCGCTTCGAGCGACGGATTTGCAGGTAGGTGCTAGGCCCTAAGCTTCGTCGCTGCGGTCGGCACGCCATCCGGGCTCAGTTGCCGCCGCACTGTCGTGCGGTTCGCGCCATCGTGGCGCCGGCAAAGGCCTCCCTCCGGACGAAACTTAGGGCCTAGCACCTACCTGCAAATCTGTACTGGAATCAAAATCATGACGGATATTTTAAAGCCTCTTTGAGATTTGCGTCGTTTCATGAGCTTGAGAGGGGCCGAGTTTGGCTGCCCTGTCCGAAGAGAGGCCTTCAGCGGGGCCTGGATGGCCCGAACCGGCGAAGCCGGCGCTGATTGAGCCTGGATGGCGTGCCGATCGTAGCGACAGGGCAGCCA
>JAHRXB010000049.1 GCA_019104905.1 Bdellovibrio sp. | reverse complement strand
CCATCGTCAGAAATAAGAATTTTAATTCCGTCTCCGAAGATCTCACTTTGCCACGTTTTCAAAAGATTCAAATCAACTCCCGCCACTCCCGCATCCAAGGCAAAAACTTTTTGAGCGGTGTTGTTGATGTGCCAGGCCATCGCTAAAAAGGGATCGGCCCCTTCCCCATATTGTTCCGGATTTGATGCTGTAAACCCATTCTTGGCACAATTGGTAAAGAAGATCCCGGTGATGAGGCTCATCACAAAAAGGCCAATCAGAGCTCGGTGGGTTCCACTAATACTTTTCATATTGCCGACTCAAAATCTCTATTTGCACTTTTTCAATCTCGGGCTGGGCCTTTAAAGACTCCTGAAAAGCTGTCAGATCAAAAGGCTCGTGCAAGGACGTCACATAGTAAGTACGAATTTCCGGGAACTCATGAACGATCTTAAGCCCGGATGCATTCTTTAAGAAGTCTGACGAAACGCCCTCCTTCAACACAACCGAGAACACCCCCGTCACTACGCCTGCAATCTCAAGTCTGGAATCGACAACAACCAGAGGACGATGAGATGAAAAACTTCTGACGTCATTCACCTCTTCATCTTTAACAAGATAATAACCACTCACCTTGCCCAAAACTCCTGCCAAAGAACTTCCCTCTTTAAGAGATATCGCCAGCACTCCTGGCCAAACTTTCCAGTTGGTTCCCGCGAACAAAGAAACACTTTCAAGTGGAGTCGCCTTGACGTCAATGAGAGCGCTTCCTTCGGCGGCAGACTTGCGACGGCGCGGATCGCGCGCTCTCATGGCTTTCTCGGGCCCCGACGACGCCACTTCCGTGACTTGTGTCTCCGGAACCTCTTCGCGATCTTGAGAATCATTTTTCGTGGATAAGACAGTCGAAGACTCTGCAGTCTTAAATACCGAGGCCCTGTCTCGAGAATTAACGACATACAAGGCGACAAAGGTGCCCAAAATAAAGAATAAAATTATCGCAAATCGACGTGCCATGAGCTTTCCATTTTACTCGATAAAATCGGAGTCAGCTCTGATTTTATTTGAGAAGTATTGGGAAAACATGGAAGTGGTCTTGAATCTCGATATGGAACACTACCTTGGTCCATAAAAAAGCCCCCACAGAAACCTGTAGGGGCGATACTTTTTAAGTAAAAAAGAAATCTACTCGTTCAACTTCAAAAGGGTTTGAACAGTTTTTTTAAGCTTCTCGACATCAAAAGGCTTCTTAATGTAATCATCAGCCCCGATCTCAAAAGCCTTTTTCATATCTTCTTCAGAAGCTTTTCCTGAAACAAAGACCAAAGGAATCTTCTTTAAATCTTTGTGCTCTTTAAGAAGCTGCGCCAATTCAAAACCATTCACCCAAGGCAGCCCTACATCCATCAAAATCAAATCCACGGGATGATCATCTAAGGCCGTCGAAAGTTCCGTGCCATCAGCCGCAAGCTTCGTCACGTAGCCTTCACTCTCAAGAATTCTCTTCATCGCCAATCTCATTGTCTCATCATCTTCAATGACAAGAATCATCTTGGGATCGAGCTTCTTTTTTGCTTCTCGAAATTGATCCAACGAGACAACGTCCTGACTCGCGATGCGCGCCTTTGTCATCTTTTCAATTTTGTCGATCAAATCCTTGGTGTTGATTCTTTTATCCTTCATACATTCCTTAGTGAGAAGCTTGCGCCTCAAGCCATCTTTCGGCGTCGATCGCCGCCATACAACCAGTTCCTGCCGCAGTGATCGCCTGACGATAAACGTGATCTTGCACGTCACCCGCTGCGAACACCCCAGGAATATTAGTATATGTGGTATTTGGCTGAGTGATCAAATAGCCTGTCTCATTCATATCCAACATTCCTTTAAACAGGTCTGTATTCGGCTTATGGCCAATGGCTAGGAATAGGCCCGTGATAGGAAGTTCTTTGACAGAGCCCTCGACGAGGTTCTTAAGTTTTGCTCCAGTCATGCTTTTTCCATCACCCAAAACCTCTTGAACTTCTGTATTCCAAAGAACTTCGATTTTCGGATTTTTCAAAGCACGTTCAACCATGATTTTAGAAGCACGGAATGAATCGCGTCGGTGAATCAAATAAACCTTGCTAGCAAAACGAGTCAGGAATTGAGCTTCTTCCATCGCCGTATCACCACCCCCGACAACCCCGATTTCCTGGTTGCGGAAGAAGGCTCCATCACAAGTTGCACAAGCAGAAACCCCGCGATTGGAATAGGTCTTTTCTGAAGGCAGTCCAAGATACTTCGCACTCGCCCCTGTAGAAATAATAATAGATTTTGCCAAATAAAGTTTATCGCTCACCCACACTTTGAAAGGACGTTGAGAAAAATCCACTTTCGTCACATTGCGTGTGATGAACCGTGTTCCAAATCTCTCGGCCTGCTTTCTCATCACGGCGATAAGATCTGGGCCGGTGATCCCATGTTCAAATCCAGGAAAGTTTTCCACCTCAGTCGTTGTCATTAACTGGCCACCGGCTTCTTCACCCTCGATCATCAAAGGCTCTAAATTTGCCCGAGACGTGTAAATTGCAGAAGTCAAACCGGCAGGACCAGAACCAATGATAATCACATTTTCTACTTTTTGATCTTGAGTCATAGATTACCTCATAAATAGGGACGGATATACGAAACCAAGGCTATCAACAAACAGGGCTGTTTTCATTACTTCTTTGCACGTTTTGGACTGCGTCAGCTACAATAGGTCATGCCTTGGATCTCATTTAAAAAAAATCGTCCACCCTTTGAAGTCCCCATGGGGGCAAATTTGATGAAATCTCTCCTTGATAAAGGTCTTCCTGTTGCTTCAAGTTGCGACGGGGACGGTGTGTGCGGCAAGTGCAAGATTGTGATCATCAAGGGGCCAGAAAATCTTTCCAGAGAAAATGAAACCGAAGTCTTTCTAAAGGAAAAAAATCAGATCCCTGCTGAGATGCGCATCAGTTGTCAGACCCAAGTTTTAGGTGACGTGACCGTCGACGCAACCTACTGGTAATCGCACACCCCTCATCAATCAAAGACCTCGTCCCCGAAAGGGAATACCTGGAGACACCGGCTCGTCTTCCGGTCGATCCCATCCCACGGGTGTTCGAACCGCCTGTGGACAAGGCCCTTTTCCCAGTTGGATAAAAGACAAACCTCGATGCCCTCCTTGAGGACTTTCCCTTGTGCAAAGAGAAACCTGCCCTCTGAGCACAGTCAAAGTTTCTGTCGGAGCCAGATATTCCGAGGTTCCGCGTTCGGAGGGTAGTGCCGCAAAAGCTCCCCATGAGATGAGAATTGCCATCAACATAACGACCTCCTAACTTTCATTATAAACCGATCCCCCCTTCTGCATGGATGCCTTTTGACGCTGGACCTTCGACAACCATCCCCTGACAAGCCCCTTCAATCGAGAGTATCCTTATAAAAATAAGGATTCACTAATGAACGGACGTATTCTCATCTATCGTGTTTTTGATATTGGTAAAGACGTGGACCTTGAAAAAGTTCAGGGGCTTTTTGAGGCCTCCACCTCTGCACAACGATTCCGCCTGAATCGCAGCTCCAAAGCCATGATCATCAATAATGCGCCCTTGTCGTTAACCATAGAAAACTCGAAATACGATGCCCTTGGGCATCCTCTTGATCTTGAAGTCACGGCCAAGATCTGGCACTTCGGCGCCCTTTCCCTGACCCTGTCCTTTGAGATTCCCGAAAAAATGGACTGGAATAGATTGGTGGAGTTGGGAAACTTCTTGGAGAACGACGCCAATCTTCACGCTCTTGCCAAAAAACGAGTCGAACAAATCGTGATCGGCATGGGACCTGAACGCCTGAAAACCATCGACTGGGAAACCTACGAAGACTATGCCTGCTATTTCTTCCGCAAAATTGACGGCTGCGAAAAAAATGCGATGAAGGTATTTGAACTTCATGATGTCTTTCGTCTGATTCTTTCTGAGAACAATGCGACCTTGTCTGAACAAATCAAAAAGACCATCTATGAAAGCACCTTCCAATACAGCCAAGATGACCTGGCGGTGATTGACTGGAACTCGGCCCTCATTATCGAACCCTCAGGATCTCTAGATATTGTCGACGTGATTGAGTTCTCACTGTGTCAGCTTTTAGAAATGCGCTACTACGATGACTTGTTAGATGAAAAGCTGACCTATCTTTATACCTCCTTGGAAGAGAAAAGCTCAAATATCTTCCAAAACCACTACACTCGATTGTCCAAAGAGGCGGCGCGAATCTATTTGGATATTTCAGATACCGTGGAAAGTGTTGAAAATAGCATGAAGGTCGTGGGCGACTTCTATCTTGCCAAGATCTTCCGAGCGGCCTCACAGCGCCTTCGTTTTACAGATTGGCGCGACAGTGTGGACCAGAAGCTGGCAAACTTAGCACAAATTTCGCGATTGTATGTGAGTGAATCCAACGAAAAAAGGAACCAGCTTTTAGAGATCATCATCATTGCTTTGATCGCTATCGAAGTGGTTCCTCTTTTTATGAAATAAGCAGAAAACTTAAGCTTTCTGCAAGCGGACCATATTGATTTTAATGCCTTCGCGAAGAAAGATCTTTTCGAAGGCCGTTTCAAAGTTCTGCGTTTTCATCTCTGAATTGTGCAGATCTTGAGTCTCAAATAAAATCTTGTAGGGCGACTGGCGAATTTCATCCATAGCCCATAAGAAATACTCTAGTGAATCTGTCTTAAAGTTGATAAAGGATCCCGGCTTTTGCAGACGATGCAAGATCTCAAGATTTTGCTTACAAACAAAACGGTTTTTCGGTTTCTTAGGCGACGTCCAAGGATCCGGAAAATGAATATAAACATTGTCAATTTCGCCTTCGGAAAACAGCTCATCAATGTTGAAGGCATGATAGCGGGCTATCGCCGCATTCTTGCATCCCGCTTTTTCCGCACGACGAATTGATTGAATCAAAGGTTTATATTTAAGCTCCAGACCGACCAACAAACGCTGAGAGTGCGTTTGCGCATGATGAGCAAAGTAAGTTCCGTTACCAGTTCCGACCTCGACATCCATAGGCCAAGAGGGTTCCACCTTGAAAACATCAGAACGCCACTTTCCCTTATTGTGAGGCGCACGAAGCTCATCAAAAGCAATATGGGAATACTCCCCGTTTAAAGCCAAGGTGTAGGCGTTTTGGTGAGGTAAATCTTTAGTGATATTAATTTGTCTGCGAGGAACCGGAATTGTCATAGGCTCCTTGATTAGTCGGACGAGGGCCTTCGGTCAAGCTTTTCACCGTAAAGGGCCGAGCTTCCTGAAAGGGGGCCACACGAATAGGACAATTCTCCACGTCGCAGATTGAGCAGTAGGATTTTTTACAGGGGTCTAAATGAAACGCCAATTCCCCATCAAAGTTATAGTCGCGAACCACACCATCCTCGAAAGCATGCTCAACCTCATGAACGTGAGAAATATCCCAATATTCTGGCACCACCAAATGCGCATCCACATGGTGAAAACGACCTGAGCGAATCGTGCGTAAGTGATGAATATCGATAATTCCAGGATGGCGATTTTTATTTAAGGACTCCGCCAAGTCCTCCAAGACCTCTTCATCTTGTTCGTCCATCAAGATACCCAAAGACTCACGCACAATCTTATACCCTGAATAGGCCAACTGAAGACCCACCAAAATCGCAATCACCGGATCAAGCCACTGAATTCCAGTCAGCAAAACCAAACCCAGCCCCACCATCACGCCCGCCGTCGTCAAGACATCCGACATTACATGGGCACCACTGGCCTTCAAGGCCTCCGAGTGATGAGTCGTTCCAACATGTTTTAAATAAAAACCCAGGGCCATATTCAGCAACGCCGCTCCTCCCACAACCAAAAGACCTATCTCAAGCTGTTGGGTGGGTTCGCGGTAAATCAAAGCTTTCAAACTTTCGCCAATAATCATGATCGCGGCGAAAAAAATCATTCCCCCTTCAAAAGCCGAAGAGAAGTTTTCCGCTTTCCCATGTCCATAGGGGTGTTCAGAGTCTGCAGGTTGAGACGCAAAACGAATCACAAAAAGAGCCACGGCTGCAGCAATAACATTAACAATACTTTCTAAAGCATCCGACAAAACCGCCGTAGAACCCGTCAGCTTGTAGGCCCCAATTTTCAAAACAAAAATTAGAAAACTGGCAACAGCCGAAATCCATGCAGCTCGGTTGCGTGTCTTATCAGATAAATTTGTGATTGAATCTGCCATATAAGAGGGTTTTCGTTGATCCCCTCAGTTTCGTCAATAGTTATCCTGCGGCCTTGCGGCGATTCTGTGCCGCCGTCTTAAGCTCCACAACCGGAGCGGCTTCAGGTTTGTAGTGGCATACCTTATTACGCCCACCCCTCTTAGCATCGTAAAGAGCATGGTCTGCCCGGCGCACAAGTTCCCTGGCGCTGATATTCTCTCCAGGAATCGTGATGGCAAAGCCGACAGAAGCCGTCAGCTTGATTTGATCGTCGCCATTTTTAAAAGTCGTCTTTTGAATGTTCTCACGCAAACGCTCACAGAAATAGGTGGCCCCTTCGTGATTCGTTTCCGTCAAAACAACTAAGAACTCATCCCCACCATAGCGCGCAGGAATGTCAATATTACGAGTGTTCGCACGAATGATCTTGCCCACTTCGGAAAGAACATAACTTCCAAAAAGATGGTCATGACCGTCATTCACGGTTTTGAAATAATCCATATCCATCATGACAACACACACGTCACGGTGGAAGCGACGTCCCCGCTCCATTTCAAAATCAAGACGCTGATACAACGAACGCATATTGTAAAGACCGGTCAGGTCGTCGGTATCCACAAGCTCTTTGAGTTTTTCATTGGCAAAAAGAAGCTGCTCATGCAGATCGCGAATGCGCAGCTGGGTGCGAATGCGCGCCAACAGTTCCAGGGGCACGAACGGCTTGACGATATAGTCGTCAGCCCCGGCATCCAAGGCTTCAATAATGGCTTCTGTGCTAGAGTTTTCAGAAACAAATACACAAGAAACATGAGCCAATCTTTCGCGAATGGCCTTAAGAATGCGCAGGCCTGCCATCGAAGGCGCCATCCAATCAAGAATGACCACATGAGGAATCCAAGAGTCGATCAGCTTATGGGCTTCCGTGTCCGAGGTCACTCCTCGGGCATCATAGCCTTCCCAGCGCAGAGGTTCTAATAGAATCTCTAAGCTGTCTTTATCATCGTCAATTACTAGAATTCGACGACTTTTGGGTTGTTTAGTGCTGACTTCAAAATTCATCTTACATACCAGTGTAACTTCAGCCTTTCTCATCGGTTAATTTGTGGAATTTATTTAGGCTGATTTCTAACCTATGGCCTTGCTAGACCTCGCCTTAAGGGAAACCCCAGACTGTCGATTCACCTACTGCCAGACTAGGCTTTGCTC
>JAHRXB010000027.1 GCA_019104905.1 Bdellovibrio sp. | reverse complement strand
GGTGCTCGATCCGGAGCAAAACAATACCTTCTACGATCACTACTTAGATACGCCTTTTGATCTTTCTAAAGTGTTCTTCATCGCCACGGCAAACTCTTTGGAAGGAATCCCCTTGCCTCTTTTAGATCGCATGGAAGTGGTCGACCTGAGTGGTTATACCATCGAAGAAAAAAAGCAGATTGCGCAGAAATATTTATGGCCGAAGCAGCTTAAAGAACATGGCCTGGATGAAAAATCACTCCAGATTACGGAGGCCGCATTAAACAAGCTGCTCACTCACTACACCCGAGAAGCCGGTGTGCGGGATTTACAAAGAAAGATCGCCACCATTTGCAAATTTATGAGTCTGAAGCTCGTGAAAACCACCGAAAAAACACTGACGGTGGACGAAAAAGATCTCGAAGACATTCTGGGTTCAGAACGATTTTCGTCAGATATGATCGAAAGCCTGCTTCCCCCTGGGGTCGTTACGGGCCTGGCCTGGACACCTGTGGGCGGTGATATCCTATTTATTGAATCCGCACAAATGCCAGGGACTGGGCAACTTTTACTGACCGGTCAATTAGGCGATGTCATGCAGGAGTCGGCAAAAATTGCTCTCAGCCTTTTGAAGTCTCGACTTCCGATTCTAAATCCATTGTTGGATTTTACGAAGAAAGACATCCATGTTCACGTTCCTGCGGGTGCCATCCCAAAAGACGGCCCTTCTGCGGGCGTGACGATGCTGACTTCGATCGCTTCACTTCTTTTGAATAAATCCGTTGATCCAAAACTGGCAATGACAGGAGAAATTTCCCTTCGTGGAAGTGTCATGCCTGTCGGCGGAATAAAGGAAAAAGTGATCGCAGCACACAGAGCCGGAGTGCGCGAGGTCATATTATGTAACAAAAATGAAAAGGACCTCAAAGAGATCCCACAGGAAATTCGTAAGGACATCCACTTCCATTTTGTAGAGGATGTGAACGAAGTCCTTAAAATTTCTTTGGGTATTGATCTGCCCCGCTGGGACCAGGCTCTTTTAAATCCCCCTGGAACTCCGCTATTACCTGCAGGATAAACAAAACATCTCCCGGTCTTAGAGGTTAAGACCGGGAGCCCTTCGCGTGTCTCATTTTGAGAAGTCACAACCTGACAGTGTTATGAATTCCTAGACAGTTGTTCACGAATTTTGAGTCAAATAAAAAGAAGACCTCTTTCGTGTTGGCTTCCACCTTGCTTTAGACCTTCGCATGGGAGGAAGTTACATGAAAACTCAGATCTTTATCGTCGGGACCACAGTCGTTCCGGGTCCACTAAAAAGAAATCAGGATTTTGAATGTTCACTCATTGAAAATCCCTACAATCTGCGCACTGCTCTGAACGAGGTGTCGGGGGAAAAAATCATTGTCGTGTATTTGCCATTTTTGGAAATCCGTCATTTTGATATTTACGCCTACCTGCAAAAGAACAATCACAACGTAAAAACATTTTTTGTCGTGAACGAACTTTCAAGCTCGATGAAGATAAAACTGAAAATACATCAAGAGTTTATTGTCCTTTGGAAAACGGAAGAAGGAAATCTCGCTCGGGACATTGCCGCCTATTTGGACGGAAAAAAATTGGAGCTTCGCCAAGACAAAAGAGAGTCTCATGAAAACAAAGCCCTTTTAAGTCCCTCGATGCTCCCTTTGGGAAGTGAGAACAAGGGCTTTCAACCTATTCTTGGAGGCGCTTTTGAGAATATCTCCCTCAACGGTTCTTGTCTGAAGATCAAAGCCCCTTTTTACACCAAAAAAGATTTCATCAATTTGACCTATCAAAACAAGGAAGGCGAATACGTTTCCGTCGAAGGACAGATTAGGTGGACTCGCTGGGATGAGATGGAGCAAAGTCAGGAACTGGGAGTTCAATTCCTCACTCAAGGCTAATACCTGACGCCCTGCCTTGATAAAGCAACATATTGCCTCCCTCTCTAAACTGTGCGTTGATTGAGGAGTGGGAGGCTTTATGGTTAAACTCTTAATTGCAATTACGACGTTCCTTTTGTCATTCAGCGCTTTGGCGTATCGCACCGTCTATGTCAGTGGCCAAGCAACTGAAAATACCTACTGCAATGCCAACAGCGGTTTTTTCTGCCTCGACAATGCCAAACGCCGTGCGGAATCAGACGCTGAAAGAGACGCTCGCTGGAGTTGTGAAATGTCTTACCGAGGGCGGGCCCTTACTTACACGACCTCTCTTTATACCACCTGCAATCCTAGCTATCTTCCGCCAAACCACGACGGAACCTGGGTTTACTGCCGTTCCGAAGCGCGCATGCAGTGCGAAGTGAATGATTAAGGTTTAAAACATCATGATCGAGAGTCTGAAAACAAAAGGGCCCCTGATTCGCTGGTTATTGTTTGGTGTCCTGCTGACGGCCTTTGTTTTTATCAATGGCCCTTTTTTGATACCTCTGACGTTAGCTGGTATTTTTGCTTTAGGCCTCAATGACGTCATCATCTCCCTAAATAAAAAATTTAAAATGAATCACGGTATTTGGGTTGGACTGACCCTATTGGCGGGACTAGCGCTGTTCTGGATCCCTTTGTCTTTAGCCATCTATCGAATCGTCATGCATATCAATGAACCTCAAACCTTAGAAACAGATCGTATCATCGCACAAATCCACGCACTGAAAGACTTTGTCCTTAATGGTCTACAAAAACTCTCCCACTGGACGGGGGCAGACCTAGCAACACCCGCGCGCGGAATTTTGGAAAACATTCTTAAGAAAACAGGCGAAATCGTCATCGCTTACTCCAGCCATTTCCTGGCACAGCTCCCGGCGATCCTTCTTGCCAGTTTTGTCTTTATGATTGTTTTGGCCTTGTTGCTGACAAAGGCATCAAAAGTGAAAGACTTCACTCTTACTTACAGTCCCTTTAATAAGGAAATGACAGAGACGTTGATTCTTGTTTTTAAAAAAAGTTGCTCCGTAACTTTATTTTCAACTTTGGTCGTTGGATTGATTCAAGCAGGTATCATCGGGCTTGGCAGTCTTATCTTCGGCGAAGGCGACTTCTGGCTGATTCTGACTATCACTTTTTTTGTGTCATTCATTCCCGTCATTGGTGCTGCCCCAATGGGCTATCTTCTTGCCTTGCTGGCCTTTCTCGGAGATCGAACGGGCCCTGCGATTGGAATGGCTGTGGTTGCCACTGTCGCAGGAAGTATTGATAATGTGATCAAACCCTTTATGGTTGGCGGGGAAAATAAAATCTCCCCGATCGTCGCCTTCACCTGTGTCGTGGGAGCCATTATCATGCTTGGACTTCCGGGCCTTTTAGTCGGCCCGGTGATTATGAATCTGTTTGTGGGGATCAGCCCGCTCTTATTGAAAGAACGCTAACCTTATAGCTTACGAATGAACGACTTAAAAAAGTCGTTCCCTTTATCGTCCACGATAATGAACGCTGGGAAGTCTTTTACTTCAATCTTCCAAACGGACTCCATACCCAACTCTGGGAAATCCAGAACTTCCACTTTCGTGATACATTCTTTACCCAATCGCGCGGCAGGGCCCCCGATCGAACCCAAATAAAATCCGCCGTATTGTTTGCAGGCCTCTGTGACTTGAGGGCTGCGATTGCCTTTACCCAACATAATCATCGAAGCCCCCATGCTTTGGAAGGTTCCAACGTAAGGATCCATACGCTCGCTGGTGGTCGGCCCAAAAGAACCCGAAGCATAACCTTTCGGAGTTTTTGCTGGACCCGCATAATAGACGGCATAGTTCTTAAAGTAGTCAGGCACCCCTTCACCGCGATCGACTTTTTCTTTGAGCTTAGCATGGGCAATATCACGAGCCACGATCATAGGACCGTTGAGCATCACGCGAGTTGCTACTTTTTGCTGAGACAAAACTTTCAAAGTTTCTTGAATAGGTTTATTCAAATCAATCTCAATTGCCTGCGCCCCCGCATCCTGAAGATGATTCGGAAGATATTGCTCAGGGTGAAGTTCTAACTGCTCTAGGAAAATTCCTTCACGAGTGATTTTACCTTTAATGTTGCGATCCGCAGAGCAACTCACACCCACACCAATCGGGCAGCTTGCACCATGGCGAGGCAGACGAATCACACGCACGTCATGCACGAAGTATTTACCCCCGAATTGTGCACCGATCCCCGTTTCGCGCGCCCACTGCTCAACTTGTTTTTCCATTTCAAGATCCCGATAGGCGCGACCACTGTCACTTCCCGAAGTGGGCAGTCCATCGAGGTAACCGGCAGAGGCATACTTCACGATTTTCAAAGTTTCCTCTGCGGAAGTTCCCCCCACACAGAACGCCAAATGATAAGGAGGGCACGCCGCCGTCCCCAAGGAATTTAAAGTCTCACGCACGAACTTTTCAAATCCGTCTGGATTCAACACAGCCTTGGTTTTTTGATAGAGGTACGACTTATTGGCGCTGCCTCCACCTTTTGCCAAGAACAAGAAATGATATTCATCCCCCGGATCCGCATAGATGTCGATCTGCGCAGGCAGGTTGGTCCCTGTGTTTTTTTCTTCAAAGAAGGAGAGTGGCGCCATCTGAGAAAAACGCAGATTTCTTTTTTGATAGGTATTAAAAATTCCTTTAGAAAGAAATTCTTTATCATCGATTCCGGTAAAAACTCTTTCCCCTTTTTTCCCGACGACGATCGCCGTTCCCGTATCTTGGCACGATGGGAATTCCATTTGCGCAGCGATGATCGCATTCTTCAAAAGATCCACCGCAACAAAGCGGTCATTCGGAGATGCCTCGGGATCTTTAAGAATTTTTTCCAATTTTTCCAAGTGCGCAGGACGTAAGAGATGAGACACATCGCTCAGGGCTTCCTGGGCCACCAGTTCCAGAGCTTCTGGCGCAATCACCAAAACCTCTTTGTCTCCCCATTTTTCAACGCGCACATGATCGGAAGAGATCTTTTTATATTGAGTGTTATCTTTTTGCTTTTCGTAGAGTGGAGAATATTTAAATGACATGCCATTGAAAGTAGCATTGCGTCGTTTCCGCGCGCAATCCTCGGTAAGGTGTGTTAGGTGGGCTTTTTGATGGGATCTTTTGAGCCGTGATCACGGCATTTTTGGGGACCGGGCGCTCTCCGCGTAAGAGAGGTGGTCAGGGACCTACCGAGGGTCGAAGGAGTTTTTCATTGTCTCCTTCTGAAACCCAACATATCGCCCTGGACCCATAAGCACAAACAGATAATATTTAGACTTTCCATAAGTTTTGCTTATACATAAATCCGCCCCGAATAAACACAATTTGAGCGCCAATCTATGAAGATTTTGCAGCGTACCACGCCCCTTTTCCAAGGGAAACTCACTGTAGAAAAGGATCTCCATCTCCTTAACACAATCCTAAAAATTCACAGAGCAATTCGACGGCTCTTTAGATTGCCAAGTTCTCATTTTTCTATTAGCTTCTCGGAAATTTTCTACTGGAGGCTCCATGGCGCTATTGCTGGTCAGCTTATGTCTTGCAGCGGTGATTACCCTGTACTTTAAGAACAACCCTTTAGGTCACACGCGCAAATTCATGATCCGCCGTTTCGTGAACTGGTTCCCTCTCGGCATGACCTACGCCTTCCTCTATATGGGTCGTTACAACCTGAACGTATCAAAGAATGCTCTGGGCGACATGATGACCAAAGAGCAGTTCGGTCTTATTTTCGCGGCTGGAACCATCACCTATGGATTCTCTTTCCTTCTCAATGGCCCGATCGTCGATAAAATTGGGGGAAAAAAGGGGATCATCATCGCCGCTCTTGGCTCTGCGGTCATGAATCTTCTAATGGGTGGAGTCACCTATCTATACCTCATGGGTCGCCTTAAAACGAACATGGTCTTGGCGTTCTCGGTTCTTTTCGCACTCAATATGTTCTTCCAAAGTTATGGTGCGGTTTCGATCATTAAGGTCAAGGCCTATTGGTTCCACGTACGAGAGCGCGGCGTTTTCGGCGCCATCTTCGGGACTTTGATTTCTTTCGGGGTCTACTTCGCCTTCGACTGGGGGCAAGCGATTGTGGAGGCATCCAAACTTCAAATTGAAGGGACAAAAACCGCCTTCCAAAACTTCATTCAACACATCTTTGCTATTGATACCGGAACAACGAATGCGACTTGGTTGGTTTTCACCATCCCCGCGTTCTTGCTCATTTGCTGGGCTCTCATCGACATGGTTCTTTTGAAGGACTCTCCTAAAGAAGCCAACTTCGATGACTTCGACACGGCGGACGCGTCTTCAACAGACGATGATGAAAAGTTGGATATCTCAATCGGCTTCATGTTGAAGAAGATCTTCACAAATCCCGTGATGATCACGATTGCCTTGGTGGACTTTACTTCCGGGGTTCTTCGTAACGGCATCATGCAATGGTATCTGGTTTTTGCTCACGAAATGAAAAATACCGATGTTTCTTTTTACGAAGGCTCAGAGTTCTTTATTAAAAACTGGGGACTTCTGCTGTGTTTGACCGGAATCTTTGGCGGATTCATGTCGGGAATCATTTCTGACCGCGTGTTCAATTCTCGCCGAGGACCTCCCGCCGCATTGAACAATGCCCTTATGATTATTCTTTTAATTATCATGGCCTTCTCTCTTATGAGAAACCCTACGGTTTTGGGGATTGCAGCCATCATGATCACTTTGGCAGTTATCGGAGTTCACTCTTTGATGTCAGGAACCGCAGCCGCGGACTTTGGCGGTAAAAAGATGACAGCGACAGCCTCAGGCATCGTCGATGGATGCGTTTACTTGGGAAGTGGTATTCAGTCTTTGGCGATCGGCTACTTGGCTCACAAAGATTGGCACTATTGGCCTTTGTTCCTTTTGCCGTTCGCGGGAATGGGTTTATTCCTTTCAATCAGAATGTGGAATGAACTTCCAGCCGCAACCAAAAAGTATATCCTCGAAGTTGAAAAGGCAGAAATCAAAGCCCAAGGAAAAGGGGCTTCGACAACAGCCTCCTCTACGACAGATCCTGCCGGAGTGCCAAACTAGAAGCTCCAAACTTGTGAAATCAAAAAAAAGCCCACTTCCCAGTGGGCTTTTTTATTTTTCTCGTTTAATGTGACCCTATGTCTTTCCTTGTTTCATCTGCTCGTTATCTATCTCGCCTTGTTATCCTCGGTCTGGTAATGCGGTCCTTCGTCGCTCTTTATCTGAATCTTTGGGATTTTTCTGCGCCCGAAAGCTTTGCTAACACCTTGGGACCGTTTTTGTACGGCTGGCATTTTGATCTCGCCATCGGAAGTTTTTTCTATCTACTTCTTTATGGAAGCTCTTTGCTTTTTGGTTTTTCAACCAAGACCTACTCACGTCTTAACTTTTTGTTCTTATTGACCTACACGATTCTTGTGACCGTCGACGCCCTTTACGCAAAGGAATCCGGACGACATATTTCCTATGAGGTTTACAACCTCTTTACCATTCAAGGTTCTTTCGGAGGACTTCTTAAGCAATATTGGCTTCAGTTCTTATTTGCGTTCCTCGGAGCCTCTTTTGTCAGCAAGTTTTTCACTCCTCACTATAAGCCGGTGCAAGGTTTTTTTAAGCGCGGCCTGGCTCTCTTTTTTACTCTCGCCATAAGTGTCATTTTCGCGCGTGGTTTTGAGGGGATTCCGCAAGACCCTTCTTGGGCCTATCGCGCCGGGGGTGGCAGTAAAGGGGCCACCTTGGCGATGAATGGTGCCTACGGAATTCTTTGGGCCTCTTTTGCCGGAAAAAAATCCAGCAAAGAAACCATCTTCGTGCCGGAAAATATTCCCAGTGAAGAGATCTTTAAAAAATGGAAATCGCTAAGAGGCATTCCTAAACCTTTGGGCACTTTCGACGGCAACATCGTCATTGTTTTTGTCGAAGGCTGGCCTGGAGTTTATGTTGATAAAAAAGTGGGAGAGACTGAGGTCCTTCCTTTTTTTAATTCTCTTCGCAAAAATTCTCTTAGCACGGATCTGATGCTGGCCGGAGGCCATCGTACCACCGAAGGTCTTTTTGCGACCCTCTGCAGCCGCCCCAATCCACCGGGAAAAAGTATTATGTTTTCTGAAATTGAAAACAAAGACTTCACTTGTTTCCCTCAGTTACTAACCAAGAAAGGCTACAGTTCCGCGTTCTTCCAAGGTTCTGACCAATTTACCAGCGGCGTCGGTCTTTTAGCTTTGAAAACGGGCTTCCAAGAGTCCTATGGCAAACGGGAAATTCCTCATTGGCAAACGATCGAACAAAATGCCTGGGGTGTTTTCGATCAAGATCTTTATAAATTCGCCATAGAACGAATGGACCACATGCCAGAGCCCTTGCTTATTGGCCTCAATACCAACACCACTCACGACTTGGCATTACCGCAGGGAGTTCGCCCTGCCTTTGGCGACGAAAATCAATCCACTTTACATCTCAGCGTCACTCATCATGCAGATAAAGAGTTGCGAGATTTCTACGAGGCCCTGCAAAAACGCAAATGGAAGAAAGACTGGCTCTTTGTGGTGCTTTCTGATCATACCAGCTTTGCTGCCGATGGAATTTTCGAACACTACTCCATTCCTTTTTTGATGAAATATCACCGCGTTCATTCATCTCACAAAAGCACAGCGCCTTTTGCCGATAAGATCCTGCCGGGAGCTTATTCTCAAAATGATGTCGGCGCCACCATTGCGGATCTGACGGGCTCTGTCGCGCCGGAGTTTTTAGGTCGCTCCCTGCTTCGTCCTCAGGAGTTTTCCGAGGGCGCCAGCATCTTCCATCTTGGTCAGTCGGTGTGGTTTGAAGGTTCCTGGGCCGTGGTTTTCAATATTCGCGATTTTAACAACAAAAGATGTTACCACTGGAAAAACGATATGACCTTCCACTATCAACTCCCCTGCCCCGCAGA
>JAHRXB010000010.1 GCA_019104905.1 Bdellovibrio sp. | reverse complement strand
CATTCCAAACTGTGTTATTTACAAAGTTGAATGGAATGAGAAGACGGGACTCTTCTATTTTAACTCATAGCGCGTCAGATCCAGATAGCCAAAATTAACGGGGTCGGTTCTGCGATAGTGCGAATTGAGTTCATCATAGTGGCCCCAAAAGTTGGCCTGGGTGCGACGAACTCCGAAACTGGAGATCAAACTTTGGTAATCCTGTTCGGACTTTATCGTCCCCACTCGGGCGACAAAATTCTTCAGGTCCTTTTCTTTAATATCAAAAATCATATTAGGATAGGATCCCCAATAACCTTCTCGAATCGTCAGAGAATCCTCTTGAGGAGCCATTCGCAAAGACTCCCCCAGCACCCACGAAATATTTTCGTGCTCTTTATTGTGAATCAAAGAAAACACCCGCAAGTCACCGTCCTTGGTGGTCACTTTCAATAACGACAACTCGGGGAAGTACCGCGCAAAAGGAGTCTTTTCCGAAGCCCTCACTGATGAAATCTTACGTAGCTCTTTATTAAGACCGACAACCTTCCACTGTTTCCCTAAACTGTCAGGCACCTTGAGTCGCTTCCAGTTAATAGTATCCAAGGAACCGCGAACCTTTTCGTTTAAACGGAAGAAAAGAATCTTTTCAATCATTTGTTTTTTGGTATTGACCTCTTCACTAAAACGAACCGCAGTGGGTTCGGCAATCCCTACTGTGGGGAAGACATAGGTCATCTTCATCTGAGTCAGAAGCCCTTGATACCAAGCCCGGCGATACTCCAAACGCTGCTCTGGAGGCAAAAACATCAAGAACAATTCCTCGGCCTCCATGCGGATCATATCCATATAAAGCCGCGTCAGGTACTGATGGCTGACATTCCCGAAAACATCAAAGTTCACGACCAAGTTATAAACCAGTCTTTCTAAAAGAGGAAAATCCAAAACAAAAACCGTTTTTGATAGATCTCCGATAGCCCCGCGACTGACCACCGCATTGTCGTCATGACGGAACACCGTTAACACTGCGTTGGGATTCGTCTCATCCCCATTCCAGATATCTTGCAGGGAGTATCCTTCGGGGCGAATCTTCCTTTGCCACTCGGTTCGCAGCTTGCGGTAGTTTTCCCTATGCTCCACCAGCTTTTTATAAAGTACGGGGGTGTCAGGAATTTCCACCTCACTGCCCCACACGCCCGGCAACATCAAAAGGGCTTGCGCTTTTTGGTCGTACTCTTCTGAAAGAACCATGTTGTCGGACTCTGGCGCCAAGAAAAATACATAGAACTGCTCTTGGATGGAGTTGACGGCCATGCTTCCATTACAAACAGGTCCCTTAATGAAGGTATTGACTTGATATTGCGCATCTTCAAGCAAGAACTGATAGCGCGCCCGCACGGGGATGTCCTTAAAGGCGATAAAAGGATTTTCGGCCACACCGGGCTCATACCCAGGCAAAGACTGCACCTTCCACTCTTTCGCCCAGAATATCTTCTTATACCTCTCTAATTTTTCGCGACTCCACTCGTAGGGAATATGTGTTTTTTCAACGATCGTCCCCGGAAACTTCCTCAGGCAGTAGTAGAAGTTCTTGGTCCGAGGATCATCATTGGGGCGTCTGGTAGCAATCTCTTCGACACCTTTTTGACAGACCGTCTTGGATCTTACCAGTTTAAAAAACTGGTTGGAATGTTCAGGGAAATAGAGATGCGCTAAAAAAAGATGTTCATAGATATAACGACTGACAAGCTGATGAGAGGGCTCTTTGTCATTGAGGAACTTCTCCCACTCATCGATCTGCTTTTGTATTTCGACAGGGTTTTTATTAACAAGCTTCCGCGTTTCCTCTGTCGGCCCCGGTGCGCCTTTTTGAATCCAACTTTCCAGGATGTTCATCTCTGCACTATCTAAAGGTGGAAGCCCGTAGGGCATTCCCAACTGGGAGGAGTCTTTAAACGCCGCGCGAAGGTCCTTCATGGATGAAGAACAGACTTGGGAATCCGCCACCTGCTTTTGAATTGCGATGTTGGGCTCTGCCAGGCGTATTTTCAAGAAACTTAAAAACAAATTCTCTTCGGGTTTTTTTGAGGTATTCACTTCAAAGAAACCCTTTTTTCTCCATTCGTTCTCGCTATGGGCATCGACCCACATGCGTGTCGGATCGACACTCTTGGTCCTTGTGCCATTATAAACATTGAGCTTGTTTGCTCCCCGTTGAAAACCCTCGAAGCTCTGCAAATTAAGTTGGCAAGGAGCATTAAAACAACTATGGCAAGCCAGGCAGCGGTTATCAAAAATGGGTTGTACCTTATGGGTGTAGAAATCTAAGACTGGTTCTTCCGCTTTTGAGACGCTCACCATCAGAACTGAAATAAAACAAAGCACAGCTGCCTTAATAAATTGCATAAAACCGGACTCCCCGTGTATTCTGATCAATATAAAACGCTTTCTTGCTTAAGGGAAAGAATAAAGAATAAGAAAAAAGAGGACGATGATGGAGAAAATTCCGTTTCAAACTGTACAAAATTCGATTGATAAAATCTGCAGCATCACGGAAGAAAGTGATCTTGAACTCGCATCGCAACATCTCTTTGAAGTTCAACCGGACCTAGCTGGCTTCTTGATGGAGTTCATCGAAGACATGAGCGAAGGCGCTCAAGACTTGGGCTTCATGATGGCTTTGATCCTCAATAAGTCTTTTGAAGATCAATATAAAAATCTTCGCCCCATGAATGAAGATGAAGTTGTAGCCCGTTTTGAAAAAAACGAAGCGGAATTCGAAAAGTATCTTCAGATCAACGATGACATTATCGCCGATCTTCAAGAGAAATCAGCTCGCGAAGGACAGCCTGAGGTTCTTAATTACATCATTGAAGAACTTTTCATGTCGCCAGAACTTGAGCCCTCTCTTGAGGTGAATGAGCAAGTGCACTTGTTCATCATCTGTAAGTTCTTTGTCGATTGCTTGAACGACCTTGCCAGCGAAACCTCCCCTGAATTGATCCGCCACTAAGGCGGGTCTCACTTTGAGACAATCGGGCGCTGAACTCGCTATGCCAAGTGTTTAGCAAAAATCGGCGCCCTTCTCCAACTCCTCTGTTTAAGATCAATATACCGTAGTTAGCCCCCTTATTTTTGGCAAAACCATTGCAGTTCTTCTTAACGACGTACTCGTTCAGGAACGGAGTGGTTTATGCTTTTACGCTTATGCAGCCTTCTATTTCTATGTCTCGCGTGGGCCAGCGCCCCGGCGCTGGCTTACTCTGCGCCTACAAAGGTGCTTGTCTCCGTCGGCGATCTCAAAGAAAACTACTCCCTGCGCTGGCGTAAAGACACGTGCGCGATGATTCATGCCATCGCCAATCAAGTGAGTGATGCGGCCGTCAACGTGACCTGCCGAAGTTTTGACACTCAGAATTTCCTCGACAAATCCCTTATGCAGCTCAAAGGCGACAATGCCTACCACCTTCGTATTATGCGCGATCAGAAGGACACCGTGGAGGTCGACGTCACCAACTGGCAACGCCACCACGAGACAGACTTCAACAATCTCAGATGGAAATTCAAAAAAGACTCGGCCAACAACGTGACTCAAAACGAAGCTTTTGCCAAAGCCATGGCGAACTTCTTTGTCTTCGCCTCTAATGAAGAGTCCTTTAAAGCCGGGCTGTTGGTGAATGGCGCCGCCGAATCTGAACAAATCGAATACGATCAAAAAAACGGCGTCTTCATCGACAAAAGCACGCGCTCAGTTTTATCGATTGACCAAGCCTACTCGATTTACGAGGGCGAAAGTGAACGCAAAAAGAACTACCTTCGCACGGGCATTGAGCTGGGTGTGATGCTTTCTTCGGGGATGGCTCTTTATTATAAAAACTTAGCCTACAATAAGCAGGACTTTGACTATAGCCTCGGCGATGGCATCAAAAAGAAGCTCAAGGGAGAAGCCATTCTTTTTGATGACAACGATAAGTTTGCTAACTATGGACACGTTTTTGCGGGAGTTTTATATTATCAAACCGCTCGCTCCAACGGCTTTAGCTCTTTAGAGTCTTTCTTAGTAAGCTTCGCCTCTTCCGCCGTTTGGGAGTTCATGGAGTACCATGAGGTTTTCTCTCTCAACGACCAAATTATGACTCCGATTGGAGGCTATGTCATTGGTGAGGCATCTTATCAGATCTCTTGCGCTCTTTTAGCTAAAGGAACCACCATGGGGAAAATCGTGGGTTATGGTATTAATCCTGGTTTAGCTCTAAATCACGCCATTGACAAAATGCAAACCGGCGACAAGTACGCGTCACAACCCGATTGCAAAAAACCTCGCTGGTCAGATATCTCGATGTATATCGGATTAGAAAAAAATCAAAAGCCTTTCGAAGCCGCGAAAGACAACACCTACGTTCTGGGCATGAATGCAGAGGTGGTCAATATCGCGAACTACAACAAGCCCGGCAAGGAGTCTCAGCTTGTTTATGACACGGCCATGGTCAAAGCCCTTCTAGAAAAAAGCGGCGGCGACGGTTTAGGTGATCTTAAAATTATCGCGCAAGTCACAATGGCCGCTTACAACAAAAAAAATCTGGAGCTAGATAGCCAAGGACAACTGC
>JAHRXB010000316.1 GCA_019104905.1 Bdellovibrio sp. | reverse complement strand
TGCCAGATAGAAAACACGATCTTCTAATGACGACAGATTCGTCGGTACGGCCATGAAGGCATGATAGCCATCAATCACGAACAAAGATTCGACGGGGGCGTTTTGAGCCAGTCGTTCCACATCACAGGCCAGGCCGGAGTTAAAAAAAACCTGACTTAGGAAAATCAAATTCCAAGAGCGGGACGTCATTTCTTTTTCAAAGCGTTCGTGGAAGGTTGAAATAGGAAGCGTCGGGACTTTGACGACTTCAAAGTTTTTAAATTCTGACAAACGATTGATTTGTCGATCGAAGCTGTAGAACTCGGAGTCGGTGGTGAGGATGCGCACTTTCTGAGTCCAGTCCAAAGAGCTGAGAAGGCGAAAAACAAATTCATGAGTATTCGGGGCAAAGACCAATTGTTGAGGGTGGGACAGATGAAGGACTTCGGCGATCACCTTTTGCGCCTGCGGGACTTTTTTTGAAAAGATGTGGTTCCATTTGTTGTCGACATATTTGCAGGCGTCGTCCCAATACTCGAGATGAGCTTCCCGGGTCACGTCGGGCCAGTAGTGGTGACTATGACAGGCAAAGTGAAGTTCTTGAGGGTGGGCTTTTAAAAAACGGCTGTAAAGATGTTTGTACATAGAAAGATCATACTGAAAAGAGTCTGATTTGACTATGAAAGAGCAGAGCCCTTGTTTGGATATAAAAAAAGGCGCTCTTTGAGGGAGCGCCTTTTGAAAGCTCATCAATAGATGAAGTTGAGACTAGAAGTAACCTTCATCGTCACCGAAGTCTTCGTCGTCTTCATCGTCGTCGTCTTCGTCATCATCATTTTTATCTGTCATTTCGTCTTCGCCTTCTTCATCTTCCACATCTTCGAAAGATCCTTCAGCTTCAGACTCTTCACCTTCTTCGTCCCATTCGTCAGCAGAGGCTTCTTCTTCGATGTCGATCATTTCATCCATTTCTGCTTCGTCGAAGTCAGAAGTGATTTCAGCGATGACAGGTGTTGAAGGTTTAAGAACTTCAGCACCAGCGCCTACAGCAGCTGCTTTTTTAGGAGCCGCTTTTTTAGGGGCAGCCTTTTTCGCAGCTGGTTTTTTTGCAGCTTTTTTGGGAGCTGCCTTTTTAGCTGCGGCTTTTTTAGTAGCAACTTTTTTAGCGGGTTTAGCAGCTTTTTTAGGAGCCGCTTTCTTCGCAGGTTTTGCTGCCTTCTTAGCTGTTTTCTTAGTTGCCTTTTTTGCAGTAGCTTTTTTTGCAGGTTTCGCTGCTTTTTTTGCTACTTTCTTAGCTGGTTTTGCTTTTTTCTTTGCCATGATTAGCTCCCTGAAAAGTCCTGTTTCAAAATAAATTGCCCCCTTAGACTAGCGAGATTTAAGGGGGCAGGCAAATCAAAATAGAACGAGTTCCAGAGGTCTTGTTTAGTTGACGATCCCGCTGAGGTGGTCGTCAATGATTTTGGCCAGATCGTTGGGGAGGACAAAGGACAGGAAGAGGCCCCCATTATTGACCCCCTGTTTGGGGACGATCGTGAAGTATCCCAGTGTTCTCGTTCCCGCTTTGTTTTTAATTGGGGCCGTGATGCCTATGTACTCCGGGAAGTAGGAGCTTTCCAGGAACAAACCGACCGCATTCACTCCGAAATAGAGGAACATCTTGTTGTCAGAGTTCTGGTTCAGCCCCAGGGCTAGTGAGGGATATTCTCCGCTAGGCATCATAGGAAGAGCGCGTCCGCCAGGGAGAGTTGTTGCGGCAGGCAGAGTGACCTTGTCTTTGACGATCAGCTTCAAGGGGATGCTGACTGCCACTCGAGCTTTTTGTTGGGAGTCCAGAACGGTCGCAATTTTGACCCCCTTCACGTTGGGTACATCTATATAAAGACTCGAGAAAGGTCCCGGAGGCAGGGGAAGGTAAAGCAGGAGTGCGTTATTGGCCTTATCGAGGCTTAAGACATGTTCGTTTTCATAACTGCCGCTGCCCACGTAGGCATTCATATCTAATTTGTCATAAGCACTGGGAGTCTGAGGAGCGGGAGTGGGAGTTGTCGTTTCTCCTTGGCCGGAATTATCTCCATTGGATCCTTGGGTGGAATCTCCCGTCGTAGGGGTGATGGCTTGAAAACCACCGTCTTTACTGCAGGCCGCAAGAAGAGAAGTTGTCATCAGGGCAACCAGGAGACCTGCTAATCTTGAAGTGTTCATAAAAATATCCTCCACGCTTATGCCATATTTTTCGGCACGAAGTCGGCTGGACTTTAGCTAAATATTTGAAATTATTGGTAAAAAAGTTATACACTTTGTTCGAAATGAAAATCTTTGGTCAGGGGGGTGTCAACAGCGTGGGCAGAAAATAAAAAACCCGGTGAGAGTCCCACCGGGTTTTTGAGTTTGTTTCTATTTTCTAGCTATTAACCGATCAACTTAAGAGCCAATTGGTTAGATTGGTTAGCTTGCGCCAAAGTTGAAGTACCAGCTTGCAACAAGATGTTGTTACGAGTAATCTCTGAAGATGCTTGAGCCACATCAGTGTCACGGATACGGCTGTTAGCTGCAGAGAGGTTCTCTTGAGCAACACCCAAGTTGTCAACAGTCGAAGTCAATCTGTTTTGGAGCGCACCAAGATTAGCGCGTGTTCCAGAGATTGAAGTCTGAGCGTTGTCCAACATACCCAAAGCTTCTTGTGCACCTTCTTTAGTAGAGAAGTCTACACCAGAAAGTCCAAGAGCATCCAAAGTTGCTACGTTTTCACTCGCGTTGAAGGAGATACGATCTTCTTCAGAGTTATTGAACAAACCAACTTGGAAGTCGAACTTCGGAGAAGAACCATCCAACAACTTAGTAGTACCCCAAGTTGTTACAGCAGAGATACGTTGAATTTCAGATTTCAATTGCTGAACCTCTTTATTCAACATGCCACGCTCGTTCTCACCTACAGTGTCAGAAGCCGCTTGGATTCCCAACTCACGAAGACGAACCACGATGTTACCGATTTCGTTCAAGCCACCCTCAGCAGTTTGAACCATAGAGATACCATCGTTCGCATTTCTTTGAGCTTGTGCTGCAGAACGAATCTGAGCTTTCAAGCCTTCTGAAATCGCAAGACCTGCAGCATCGTCAGCCGCTTTATTGATACGGCTACCAGAAGCAAGTTTCGCCATTGAATCGTTGATTGCTCTTTGTGAACCAACGAGGTTTCTTTGTGCATTAATCGCGCTTACGTTTGTTGATACTCTCATTCCCATTTTAAATTCCTCCGTTAATATTTATTTTTCATTTTCAATACCCTCCTTGATTTGTTTTTTTGGCTTCAGCGAAACCTACTTCCGCTTTGCCGGTGCTGACATCCGAGTCTGCACTTTTTTATTGGCCTTTTTGTTTTAAGGCTCTTTGAGAACCTTCGCTGGGCGTTTGCATTCCGCTCAGCTGCGAACAATCTATTGTTCTTTTACGTCATCCTTGAAGGCCCTCCTTTCGGTTATACAGAGAGAGTGACCTTCTCTCTCTGACTCCTTCTGAGTGAATCGTTGATATGAAATTGATCGGGATTTGAGACGATCTCTTGACAGGACGTCAGGCGAGATTTGTTTGATTTTTACAATACTAGCCGAAAGATAGATCGAGGATTCCGGACCTAGGGTTGTCCTGAATCATAAAGGAACAGTACTTTGAGAGAGAAAAAAGACAAATTTACGGACTTTGGCTCAGTCAATTTCTAGAAAGCGACAAAAGGCCATGTTGCCGGCCAAAAAATATTGGTGCTCTTGTTCTTGTTTGAGGTGATGGGCAGGGTTATAGCCGATAGTGCAAAGGACCTTTTCGCCATCAAAGTGAGAACAGTCTTCGCAGGAAAAGCGCGTGTCGTATTTTAGGTAATCACTGGGACTCACGCGGTCTTTCTTGATAGAGGCATGCAGACGAGGCTGAGACTTCCCTTTTCCCTTTGGATTTACAATACCCACAGACATTGTTTAATCCCTCCATTGACAAAGCTAAAATAAGACTCATCCTTTATTTCAGATGGAGGGTTTATGAGCAACGATATTGAAAAAATGACGCGAAAAAGTCAGGAGGCGATGCAGGCAGCGGCTCGCTTAGCAGAGCGTAAAGGGAGCCCCTCCGTAGAGCCTGAACACCTTTTGATGGAGCTGGTGCAGCAGTCTGAAGGCATTGTTCCCCGTCTATTGGATAAAATGAGCGTGAATCAAGCCCAGTTTCTGACGGAACTGCGTGCCAAAATGGATCGTTTTCCCCAGGTGAGTGGTGGAAACCAAAAGCTTTTTGCCAGCCCTCGTTTGGAAAAGATCTTTAAGTTGGCCGAGGATGTCGCCCAAGAATGGGGAGACTCTTACATTTCTACTGAACACTTCTTCTTGGCAATGTTGCGTTCTGGAGATGCGGAACTGAGCGGCTTGTTTAAGAAATCCAAAGTGAATGCGGATGCCGTGAAGGCCGCATTGGAAGAGATGCGCGGCAATCAGAAGGTCACCGATGATGACCCTGAGAATAAATACGAAGTTTTAAAAAAGTACGCCCGAGACCTGACGGCCTTAGCGGCAGAAGGTAAGTTGGACCCCGTAGTCGGTCGTGACGAAGAGATCCGTCGCGTAATCCAGGTGCTTTCACGACGAACCAAAAACAACCCGGTTCTGATCGGGGAACCCGGCGTGGGTAAAACCGCGATTGCCGAAGGGTTGGCCATCCGAATTTTAAAGCAAGACGTTCCGGATAATCTCGTGGGTAAAAAACTGATGTCCTTGGATATGGGAGCCTTGATTGCGGGGGCCAAGTATCGCGGTGAGTTTGAGGATCGCCTCAAAGCCGTGATCAAAGAAGTGACTTCCAGTGAAGGGCGAATCATTTTATTCATCGACGAGTTGCACACTTTAGTTGGCGCCGGAAAATCAGAAGGGGCCATGGATGCGGGACAACTTTTAAAGCCGGCTTTGGCGCGGGGTGAACTTCGTTGTATCGGCGCGACCACCTTGGATGAGTATCGCAAGTACATTGAAAAAGATGCGGCCCTAGAGCGTCGTTTCCAAACGGTGATGGTCGAAGAACCCAGTGTCGAGGATGCGATCACCATCTTGCGCGGGTTAAAGGAAAAATACGAAGTCCACCATGGAATTCGTATTACCGATTCGGCTCTGGTTTCTGCAGTGAAACTGTCGCATCGTTACATCACCAACCGTTTCTTGCCGGATAAGGCGATCGACTTGATCGACGAAGCAGCCAGCAAGTTGGGGATTGAAACCCGTTCCGTCCCTGAAGAAGTGGATAAGATCGAGCGGGAGTTAATGCAGCTTCGCATTGAAAAAGAAGCTTTGAAAAAAGAAAAAGAAGAAGGCGCCAAAGATCGCCTGATGGTGATTGAAAAAGAGATCACGGATCTCAATGCCAAAAATCAATTGCTTCGCGAACAGTGGGAGTTTGAAAAAGGTGGCATTGAGCAGATTAAAAAACTCAAAGCCGAAATCGAAGACCTCAAGGTCGCTATTGCGAAGGCCGAGCGTGAAGGAGATCTGGGCAAAGCCGCGGAACTAAAATACGGAAAGCTTCCCGAAACAGAAAAAAAGATGAAGTCTTTGGAAGAGCGAAGTAAAGAAAAAGCGTCCAGCTCTGAAAACCGCATGTTGAAGGAAGAGGTCGGTCCTGAAGACGTCGCCGAAGTGGTGGCGAAGTGGACGGGAATCCCGGTCAGTAAGATGTTGGAAAGTGAGACGCAAAAACTTCTTCATATGGAAGAAGCTTTGCAAAAACGTGTGGTCGGTCAGGATCACGCTTTGACCATCGTCGCAGATGCGATTCGCCGTGCGCGGGCGGAGATTTCAGACCCGAATCGTCCCATTGGAACGTTCATGTTCCTAGGGCCGACTGGGGTTGGTAAAACTGAGACCGTGAAAGCTTTGGCGGAGTTCCTCTTTGATGATGAACAAGCCGTGGTTCGCATTGATATGAGTGAATACATGGAAAAGCATTCTGTGGCTCGTCTGATCGGCGCGCCTCCGGGCTATGTCGGATATGAAGAGGGCGGCCAGTTGACGGAAGCCGTTCGACGACGTCCTTACAGTGTCGTGTTGATGGATGAGGTTGAAAAAGCTCACTCTGATGTCTTCAATATCTTGTTGCAGGTTTTGGATGATGGTCGATTGACTGATGGTCAGGGACGCACCGTGGATTTTAAGAATACGGTGTTGATTATGACATCCAACGTGGGTTCTCAATCCATCTTGGATCCTCACATGACAGAGGCTCAAAAGCGCGAGGCCGTGAACGAGGCATTAAGAGAGCGCTTCCGCCCTGAGTTCCTGAATCGTATTGACGAAGTTGTGATGTTCAATTCGCTGGGTGAGTCGCAAATTTCTGGCATCGTGAAAGTGCAGCTGGATTTGGTGGCGCAACGTTTGAAAGCGAAGAAGATTGCCATCGACTTTGATCCTTCCGCAATCGATTTCTTGGCTAAGAAAGGTTACGACCCTATCTATGGAGCGAGACCTTTGAAGCGTGTGATTCAAACTGAACTTTTGAATCCGCTTTCGAAAGAAATCATCTCGGGCAAAGTCAAAGCCGGGGATACCGTGAAAGTCAAAGGTGGAGACCAGCATTTGGTTTTCTGATAATTTCAAAAAAGGTGGCCGCAAGGAAGCGGCCACCAAGTTCCACCTCATCCATGAAAGAAGCCCCAGGTTTTAAGCCTGACTTCGCCCAAAGCCAAAACCTATCAAAAGAATCTTAAGCCCTTATGGATCATATTGAGATCGTTCCTTGAGTCTTAGCCGCAGCTGCTCAAAAACAAAAGCAAAATCAACAGCAAGATCTCAAGAATTTTCCTCTTCTGACGAAAAGTACCGTAGTTGGTGGTATTTTTCATGAGAATCTCCTTTCTGTAAAAAGGGATTCTCGTCCATAAGAAAGTGGTCCTTGGTGGCCACTTTCTTCTTTTTGCAAAAAACGCATCTAAATTAAACTATAGAGAACTTGAGTTCACCCTGAGGTCGTCCCGATCTTCGGATGTTTTCACTTGCTGACAAAAAGAAATTGACCTCTTTGGCGTCCTCTTCTCACAATGGATTCATGAAAAAGTCGTTTTTATTTTTGATCTTTTTGAAGGCCTTCTTTGTCGGTAGTCTGGTCGAAGCCCGTGTGACTTATGATCTTAGTGGTTCTTCGGGAACTCGCGACGGCAGCTCTTTTAGTGAAGTTCATTTGGGATTGAATTGGTATGTTGATGAGTGGTTGAACTGGCGCAATTCTGTTTTTACGCAGTTTGGAACCGATATTAAAACCGTCAACGGCTTGGACTCTGAAGCTTTGCTAAATTACAAGGCCTACACGCAGTCACGCGCCCTTGGGATTGAACTCTTTGCGGGGCCGGGCGTGCGTTTGGCCAGTGAAAAATCCAACGCCGTGTTTGGCAAAGCGGGTGTCACATTCGCGATCGGTGGCTTGCGAATTGGAGGCGGTGCCCAGGCACTTCATTATTTGGAAGATCGTACGGATAAGAATGACAATGTACTGAATAAAGATGAAGTGCAGTATTTTATCACGTTGACGGGGGGCGGGAGTCTTTGACTTTGCGAAGCGGGGAGAGTCTTCGTTCAGCAGAGACAATGGCATGATCTTCCGCCATCCGTGGCAGGCTGCTCATGGATGGCCAGACTTGGTTCGTTACCGAGAGTTGCTGTAAAAGCCACTCTCCACCATCTTCCCACTTTCCGAAAAACAACTAAACACTTCGAGTGAAAACTCCCCAAACACGGTGACCAAGTTTTGATGAAACAGTCAAAACTTTCGACGCACGAAAATTATTTTGAAACTCCAAATTTTTTGTCTTCACAAAGAATTCAATCACTTAGCGTGTCTCAGAGTGAAATCGGTTTTGCTTTTGCAAGTGACAACAAAGACTTAGCCCCAGTTTAAGGTCTAGACGTTCTATTCCGTATACTGTGCATGAACCGCCTTTACCGTGAATGAGTGGAAAGGGAGACGTCATGAAATCACAGGGAATGAATTGGTCAAAAAAAGTTTTCAAAGCCAGCATCCTCTTGGCAGGTGCAGCGATGACCATGGGAAACCAGAAGTGTGAGCAACAGCCTCAAGCGGCTCCCGTTCGTTCACTAAAAAAGATTGTCGACTTGGGGTCTATCGCTTCGAGTTCGGTGATGTTTCCCGGAGGCAGTTCTTTTGACTTTCGTTTTGTCGCGAATCAACAAATTTATGGCGTGCTCATGGAGAGCAAAGAGTTTGCATTGAAGTACAACCCGCCTATCGCGATCCCTCCGCAGGAAGCGACACGAGGGGATGAGGGCTTCTTCAATCTGACCAAAGCGGACGGTCAGATGATGAAAGCCTTTGCGCAAGCAGCGGGTAAAGATAACTACAATGTGCAGTACGCGAAAACCGCATGGTGCATGGTGAATATTCCGCAAGCCAAGATCGCGGGCTCTGTGAATTCATTCGAGCTGATCGGTGGTGGTGGACTGACTTTGGGTTTCACTCCGAATGGAGCTTATCCGACAAATGGATTGGCGTCGGCAGGATTTAATGTGGAATGGGCACAGCTGGATTTGTCGATGGTGGCCCTTCGTCCGCTCACCTCCAAAGTGATTGCGGCGGCGAATGTGACTTCAAAACAGACTAAAACCAAGGTCAACTTTGGTTTGAACTTCGGGGCCTTTACGTTGGGTCCAAGTGCTTATTATCAAACTCCTTTGGCGCAAGTTACAAAGAACGCCTTGGTGAAATCTGTGACCTCCTTGAATGATCAGTTGAAATCAGAAGAGTGGTACACCAGGGTTCTCGCAAATCATGACACGCATTTGATTGTGGTGGGCGGAGCCGATGTGAAGCTTGAGCCCGGCGATCAGTTGCTGGTTTATAATGAAGACTACTATTGGGAAGGGGAGCCTTGTGACTCCCGCTACTTAGGGGGTGGAGCTCAAGCCAGCTCTGCGGTTGCTAAAATTGAGATTGATTGGGTGGGAGATGAAATTTCTCGTGGCCGCGTGATAGAGCAGAATGATGATAATGCCGTGATCGGGGCCAAGGTAAAACTCTTCAAGTTCCATGATGCGAACTACAAGCCGCAAGATCCCGGTGTGCAACCCGTCAATCCTAGCAACCCTGGCTCCAATACAGGGGGGAGTTCCGGCAGTACCACAAACCCCACAAAACCAGGTCGTAACTAAGGGGAATTGGCTGTAAAAGTGCCACTTTCCTTGCCAAGCCAAGGGCAAAAGTGTAGGGTCTCGGCATTCAAGCTGAGGCCCTTATGTTTTCAGGAATCGTTGAATCTGTGATGCCCATTGTAAGTTCGGAAGAGCTGCAAAATGCGTATCGTATTAAAATAAAAAAACCAAGTGAATTCAATGACATAAAGTTGGGGGATAGTATCGCCTGTGACGGTGTGTGCCTGACTGTGGAGGCCTTTGACCTTGAGCAAATGACCTTTGCCCTGGCTGCGGAAACGATCAAAGTTCTTCAGTGGAACCCGCAAAGTTGGATCGGCAAAAAGGTCAATCTCGAGAGATCTTTACGTTTTGGTGATCGAATCCACGGCCATTTGGTGACTGGGCACGTAGACAGCCTGGGAACTGTGACTCGAGCCGCTTTGGAGGGAGAATCCTTCTTTTTGGACGTGAAAGTTCAAGACAGCATTCTTCCTTACGTGTGGAAGAAGGGCAGTGTCACCCTCAATGGTGTGAGTCTGACCGTGAATGAACTTTCTGGAAGCACGGTCTCGGTTTGTTTGATTCCCGAAACTATGAAACGCACCAACCTGGGTGATCTCAAGGTGGGGTCTTTGGTGAATGTTGAACCCGACTATATGGCGCGCGCGATTCAGCGCTCTCTTGAAGTGAGGAAGAACTAATGTCGTTTAATACAATTCCTGAAATCATTGATGATATTCGTAACGGCAAGATGGTCATACTCGTTGATGATGAAGATCGCGAGAATGAAGGTGATCTTATCCTTGCGACAGACCATGTAACGACTCAAGCGATCAACTTTATGATTACGGAAGCTCGGGGGCTTGTTTGTCTGACAGTGACGGCGCAACAGATTGAGCGTTTGCAACTGCCTTTGATGGTTCGCGATGACATGAACTTTGCGCCAAACAAAACGGCATTCACCGTGAGTATCGAGGCGGCCGAGGGGATTTCAACTGGAATTTCTGCCGCAGACCGGGCGCATACTTTGAAAGTGGCAGCTAATCCCCACGCAAAACCGACAGACATCCATATGCCGGGTCACATTTTCCCTATCCGGGCTCAGCAAGGGGGCGTTCTAAAACGCGCCGGTCACACAGAGGCGAGCGTTGACTTGGCAAGACTTGCGGGACTCAATCCGGCAGCCGTTATTTGTGAAGTGATGAATCCTGATGGAACGATGGCTCGTGTTGGAGACCTTAAAGAGTTCGCAAAAAAACACGGCATTAAAATCGGAACGATCGTTGATTTGATTGCTTACCGTCTGGCGAATGAAACTTTGGTCGAAGAAGTGGCTTCTTTTGATTTGCCGGCTTCTTTTGGTGAAAGCATGAAGGCGCGAGTTTTCCGTAGCACCGTGGACGGTCTTGAACATTTAGTGATTCAAAAAGGTGAAATCACGCCAGACCAAGAAACTCTGGTTCGTGTTCATGTGGATAACTTCACGCGCGACTTCATGGCGATCTTGCAGCGAGGAGCTTCGACGGTTCTAGAAAGTTTAAAGCTTATTAACCAAGAGAAAAGCGGAGCCTTTATTTTGCTTCGTGGGAATAACCGTACTCAAGGTCTTGCGCAAGAGTTGCAGGTGTTGATGGGGATGTCGGATGTGCGTCCTCCGACGCCCTTGATGGATGAGAGAGACTACGGTATCGGGGCACAGGTTCTTCGTGAGATCGGCGCCCACAAGATTCGTCTTTTGACGAACAAGCCTGAAAAGAAAGTCGGCCTGAAGGCCTTTGATATTGAGATTGTTGAAATTGTCGCTATTGAAAATGTAAAGGGGCACATGTAATGGGAAATATTAAAGTCGGAGTTGTAACTGCACGCTTTAACAACGAGATCACTGAAAAACTTGAAGAAGGGGCGATCAGCTACCTTGAGTCTTGTGAGGGCGTTGAGATTTTTGCGGCTTTAGTTCCTGGAGCAGTCGAGCTTCCTTTGGCCTGTCAGGCATTTTTAGAAGCGGGCTGTGATGGTGTTGTTTGTTTGGGTGCCGTGATTCGTGGAGAAACTTCACATTACGACTACGTCTGTAACTCAGTTACTGATGGAGTGACCCGTTTGATGCTGGACTATAAAAAGCCCATCGGCTTTGGCGTGTTGACGACAGAAAACGAAGAGCAGGCATTGGCAAGAGCCGGCGGTGCTCACGGAAACAAGGGGGCCGAGGCGGCGCAAGTCGTGATGGAAATGATCGGTCTGACCCAAGAGATTCCGGCTGCTTTGAAGACGGCGATGATGATGGCCAAGCAAAAACCTGCGAAGTCCTCAAAATCACCGAAAGCTCCAACAAAAACACAAAAAAAGAAGAAAAAAGCTAGAAAGTAAACTAGCATAAGGTGAGATGAAAAATTCACCACAAACAGACGAGTTTCTTCCTCCTGGTCCCCAGGAATTTAAAAAACGACGCCGCGAGATCCTCTTGGTTCTGGTGGTGTCGTTTTTATTTGGTCTTCTCACTTGGTTTGAGATCCGCCTCTTTGCAACCAGCCAACAGCTGCCCTTTGTTCACAGCATCTTCTTCTTTGGTCTGGTAAACTTTAATATCATTCTACTGCTTTTATTGCTTTTCATGATCTTCCGAAATGTGGTGAAGGTCTTCGTGGAAAGACAAGGGAAGGTTTTCGGAAGCAGTCTGAAAGCGAAACTGATTGCCGCGTTTGTGACGTTCAGTTTTGTTCCGACTGTTTTGATGTTTATTATTTCGGTGTTTTACATCAACTCCAGCTTCGATAAATGGTTTAGTGCGAAGATGGCCGGGGTTTTGAAAAGTTCCATCGAAGTCACCAACGCGTATTACTTCAATGCGAAAAAGAAGAACTATCATTTTGCCCATCAAATTGCCGATGCCATTCGTCCTCTGAAAAATCAAAAAGAGATTTCGGATAAGATCACTCGTCTGCGCAAGGAATTTAGCTTGGACGCCGTAGAGTACTATCCGTCGCTCTTTGGTAAAAGAGCGGTGGTTTCGGCAGAGGATGACACGGTTCCGACGGTTCCCGCAGTGTCCCTGGAGTTCTTGCAAAAAGGTATCAAGTTACAGGCCGAGGCCAGTATCATCCATCAATTCGGAGATGGAAATTTGGTGCGCGTGATTGTGCCGGTTCAAGAAGGAGCCGAAAAAGGTGCGGTCGTTGTCTCTAGCTTCCTCCCTCTTTCGTTGATTTCCAAAATGAACGATATTTCGACCGCCTATGATGAGTTCCGCGATATCAATCCCCTCGAGTATCCGCTGAAGTCTATTTATCTCTACATTCTGGTTTTGATGACCTTTGTGATTCTTTTGGCGGCGACGTGGTTTGGTTTCTATCTGGCCAAACAGCTTTCTATTCCCATTGTGCAATTGGGACGGGCGACACGCCGAGTGGCGGGAGGGGATTACACGCCTCTGCAAATTCAAGCAGGGTCTGAAGAGATCAATGATCTGATTTCTAGTTTTAATCAGATGACGGTCACCCTGGAAAAAACCCTGGAAGAGTTGGATCAACATGCGCGTTACACCGACACGGTTCTTAGAAACGTCAGCGCCGGTGTGATTTCCGTGGATTCCACTGGAGAAGTAACGACAATCAATCGTCATGCGGCTCAGTTGTTAAAAATAGACCCCGAAAAGTTTATTGGAAAATCCGTTCGTGATCTGCTGACGCTAGAGTACTTCCGCACTTTCGCGGAATTACAAAAGACCATGATGGATCACAAGATTGAAAGTATCCAGAAAGAGCTTCGTCTTAATATCCAAGGTGAGGCTGTTCCGTTGATGATGAATCTTTCCTTGTTGAAAGATGAAAAAGGGCAAGAGATCGGTAAGATTTTGGTGTTTGATGATATGTCTCCGATTGTAAATGCTCAAAGAGCGGCGGCGTGGACGGAAGTGGCTCGACGAATTGCTCATGAGATTAAAAATCCTCTGACACCCATTAAACTTTCCGCCGAACGCCTGCAAAGAAAGTTCGGAGCGACAATCACGGACCCGGCCTTCAGTGATTGCACGATGATGATCGTGAAGCAGGTTGATGGTTTGAAGAACTTGGTAAATGAATTTAGTAATTTCGCTCGCCTCCCGCAAGCTCGCCCGGTCGTGGGGGACCTCAACAGTGTTGTGGAAGAGTCTTTGGGTCTCTATCGCCAGGCCCATCCTCAAGTTCGTTTCGAGTTTGCCAAAGATGTCGAACTGCCGGAGTTCAAGTTTGACCCGGATCAGATCAAGCGGGTCCTGGTCAATTTGATTGATAATTCGGTTTCGGCTGTTGCAAAAGAGCCACAGGGGGCCGTGCAAATCATGACTCGATACGACAGGGACATCAAAACGGTGCGTCTAACCGTGGCTGATAATGGCGACGGCATTCCGGCGGCGGATCGAAGTCGCATTTTTGAGCCATACTACTCTACAAAAGAGGGTGGAACTGGGTTAGGTTTAGCCATTGTGAAAAGGATCATCGAAGACCATAATGGTTTCATTCGTGCTACGGCCAATGATCCCAAAGGGGTAAAAATGGTGATCGAAATGCCTGTCAACGAAGTGGGTGCGTGGAAACCTGCGGGCGAGTAAGAAGAAAGGTCCATCATGACAGCTCCAACGACTAAAATTTTGATTATTGATGACGAAGCTCCCATTCGTGACGTGCTTTCGGCCTCCTTAAGAGACGAAGGTTATCAAGTCTCATTGGCCCACGACGGAGAGTCCGGTCTACAAGCCATTCGCGACACTCAGCCAGATATCGTTTTCTTGGATATCTGGATGCCCGGAAAATACGATGGTATTGAAGTGCTGACGATGGCCCGTAAAGAGTTCCCTCATTTGGAGTTCATCATGATCTCCGGTCACGGCACGATTGAAACGGCGGTGAAAGCGACGAAATTGGGAGCCTGGGATTTTATCGAGAAGCCCCTGTCGATGGATAAGATCCTGATCGTTATTGCGAATATTTTGAGTTACCAACAGCAGAAGGAAGAAAAGATTCTTCTTCTCAATAAACTTCGCAAGTCTATAGCGTTGATCGGTGAAGCACCTTCGATTGTGCAAACAAAACAAATTATCGCCCGCGTGGCTCCGACAAACTCTTGGATTTTAATTCAAGGAGAGGCGGGAACAGGGAAAGAACTGGTAGCCCAGAACATTCACTACATGAGTGCCCGTGCCAGCCGTCCGTTTGTAGAAATCAACTGCGGCGGTATTCCGGAAGATCTTCTTGAAGCTGAAATCTTTGGAATTGAAAAGGGCGCGATGCCTGGCGTAGATCGTGTTAAAAAAGGAAAGCTCGACCTCGCTCAAGGCGGAACTCTGTACATTGCAGAGATCTGTGAAATGAACATGGCCGCCCAGGCAAAACTTCTGAGTTATCTTGATGAAAAGAAGTACTCTCGCGTTGGTGGAAATGAGCTGATTGAGAATGATGTTCGCGTGATTGCCGCTTCCTCCAGAGACCTGGACAAGGAAGTGAAAGAGGGTCGGTTCCGCGAAGATCTTTACTATCGCCTCAACGTTATTCCATTCCGTGTTCCCGCGTTGCGAGAGCACATGGAAGACATCCCGGTTTTGGTTTCATACTTCTCGGACAATGTGGCTCGGGAAAGCGGTTATCCGAAAAAAGTTTTCTCGGAACAGGCGGTAGAGAAAATGATCTCTTACCAATGGCCAGGCAACGTGCGAGAGCTTAAAAATTTCATCGAACGCGTGTATATATTAACTCCGAGTGACTTTGTGGACGTGCATGATCTTCGTTTCGCGGGCTTGATCGATAAAGACGACGAAAAGGCCGTAGAGATGCAGGATCTTTCCACGTTCAGAGAAGCTCGTGCGCAGTTTGAAAAGGAATACTTGCTTCGCAAGATTTCAGAGAACAGTGGCAATATCAGTAAAACGGCGGAAGTGATTGGTCTGGAAAGAAGTTATCTTCACCGAAAGATCAAGGCATACGGAATCGATACGAAAGACAACTAGGAGACTTGAAATGGCAGATACAGCAATCACACCCACTCGTTCAGAAAATTATCCTGAATGGTACCAGCAGGTTATTGTCGCAGCGGACATGGCCGAAAATTCTCCCGTTCGCGGTTGTATGGTGATTAAACCTTGGGGTTACGCTGTTTGGGAAAACATGCAGGCGGTTTTGGATCGCAAGTTTAAAGACACGGGGCACGTTAATGCTTACTTCCCTCTTTTGATTCCACTGAGCTTTTTAGAAAAAGAAGCGGCACACGTCGAGGGGTTTGCGAAAGAATGTGCGGTGGTGACTCACCATCGTCTGAAAGGCGACGGAACGGGAAAACTTATTCCTGACGGAGAATTGGAAGAGCCTCTGATCATTCGTCCTACCAGTGAAACTATTATCGGTCACCAGTTTGCCAAGTGGGTGAAGTCCTATCGTGATTTGCCTATTTTGGTGAATCAGTGGTGTAACGTTATGAGATGGGAAATGCGCACGCGCATGTTCCTAAGAACGGCCGAGTTCTTGTGGCAAGAGGGCCATACGGTTCACGCCACCGCCCAAGAAGCTCAACAAGAGACTTTGCAGATGTTGGACGTCTATTCTGACTTTGCTGAAAAATACATGGCGATGCCGGTCATTAAAGGCATGAAGACGTCGGATGAAAGATTCCCTGGGGCCGTGGATACTTATACCATCGAAGCGATGATGCAAGATCGTAAGGCCCTGCAAGCGGGAACTTCTCATTTCTTAGGACAGAATTTTGCTAAAGCTTCTGAGATCAAGTATCTCAGTGCGGAAGGTAAGGAAGAGTTTGCGTGGACGACGTCTTGGGGAGTATCAACTCGTCTTATCGGCGGTTTGATCATGACCCACAGTGATGACAATGGTTTTGTCGTTCCTCCTCGAATCGCTCCTTTGCATGTTGTGATCATTCCCATCTATCGTAATGACGAAGAAAAGGCGCAGGTTCTTGAGTACGTGCAAAACTTGGCCAAAGAGCTTAAACAGCAAAACTATTCTGACTCTGCCGTAAGAGTGAAAATTGATGATCGCGACCTTCGTGGTGGCGAAAAAGCATGGCAGTATATTAAGCAAGGTGTGCCGGTGAGAGTCGAAGTGGGACCTCGCGATATGGCAAAAGGGGAAGTCTTCGTGGGACGTCGTGATCGTGGTCCAAAAGACAAAGCCTCTTTTGCAAAAGGAGCATTTGTTGAGAACATCGCAAATCTTCTTCAAGAGATTCAAGATGGACTTTTCGAAAAAGCGAAGAAGTTCCGTGACGAGAATATTAAGCGCATCACGTCCTTGAAAGAATTTGAAGACTACTTTACGGGTGATGAGACCTCGGCACCGGGCTTTGCCATGGTTCCTTGGAGTGAAGCGGGAATTGGCCATGAGTTGTTAGCGAAATTGAAAGTCACTCCACGCTGTATTCCATTGCAGCAAGAGGCCGTTCAAGGGAACTGCATTTTCTCAGGCAAACCTGCGACAAAATGGGTTCTTTTCGCTAAGTCTTACTAGGATCGAGTCCCTCGAACAGAGAGAGTTTAAAGTAAAGCCCCGGATATTCCCCGGGGCTTTTTTATTGCGCGCAGCGAGCTCCGACGGCAGCCCCGTATTCAGCCCATCCCCAGGAACCATCCAGCAAACTCAATGCGATGTATTTGTCATACTCAGAGTATTGAGAACGAGTCCAAAGATAGGATTCAGAACTTGAAAGCCCCACAAATCTTCCCAACTCATCCGCAGACGGTAGATACCAGCCTTTCAATGTGTCGGCTCCACAGGCGCTGCCATCGACGGCAAGATCGCAGGGGGCACTCAGGTTGCGACAGTAATTCGTCGCCTCCGTGAATGTCATGGTGTTGGTGCTTTCTGCGGAAAGCATGGACGGGAACGTCAGACCTTGAATGTTGAAAAGAAGAACTGAAAGAAACGTGCAGGAAGTCAAAAACTTAAGTGTTTTCATAAAAGCCTCCCTGTCATTACGATGAGACTTTTTGAAGAAAAAAGGAAATGTCATTGTGGTCATTTTAGACCGGGCTGGTGTTCTGCTACAAATGCAAAGGGCTGCGTAGTGCAGCCCTTATACAATCCCAGGAGGGGTTTAATTTTAAGGCATTTTAGTCCAGTCAACACCTTCGCCATGTGAGCCGCCACGTTCGTTGGCGACAACAGGGACCAAAATGTTATTTTTGCAGTTTGGAAGCTGGCGAATCATATTCAGGAAAGTTTCGGGGTTTAATGTCAGATACTCGTCATAGATTCTGTCTTTCCCAGCGATAGCCTCGCTGTTAGACTGTTTAACGGACGCGTATTTTACGGTCGAGTTGAAGTCTCCGATTCTCTCTTCACCATAGAGATTCAAAGAGTAGACAGGCGCATAGGTTTTGAGGAACTGCTCTGCCAGGTTGCTATATTTGTATCCCGTAAAGATCTCACCGGCACTTTCGATATCCAGGACCAGGCTTTCTAGGTTGGACTTCCTGACGGGGTAATAGCCCTTCTCGCTCAATAATTTCAAAACCGGAGCCGGGGGGAGATAGCCGACATAGTCGGCAAGCTGAATTGCACAGGTTTTTACTTCAACGGCACCTGAGCCAATTTGGCCAGTACCAGCAGAAGCGGAAAGGGAGGCTCCCAGAACTGAAGACACCAGAAGAGATGCTACGATATTTTTTTTCATATAATCCTCATTAGATAGTTAGGTCTCTTTAAGAGCGCGTTTCCCACTGGGTGAAACGGAAGCTTAAATGTTAATGAGGACAGGGAGAGCAAGGGCTATGCCATGGGTATAAACAAACTCTTCCCCACAGAGATTGTAGAGGACTTAGACAGAGGCCGCGTTTGGAGGTCTCAACGGAGTTTTGAGAGCAGATTGTGGGCGCGGAAAAAAATGACCACACTCACGCTTCTTTAGAGACAGCGTGGATGTTGAAGTTGATCTGATGAAGTCGGCGAGAATGAAGTTCATCCACGTCGTATCTTTTCAACGCCTGCTTGATGAAAACCTGCAGTTCTTCAACAAATTCTTCAAACTCTTGAGGGCTTAGTGGAAGAAGAAGACTCTTGTATCTTCGTTGCTCAGGGGGGAGATTTTGGGCTTGAATCGCTTCCTTGAGGCTCAGTTCATGATAACCCAAGAGGGCGTCATCACCTATTTTGTCGGGAATCTTAAAAGCTCTTTGTAGGCTTTTCCACTCGCGCAGTCCGTTCGTATTGACTTCAGATTGGGCCATTTTGATTTTCTCAAGTAACTGCAGGGCGGATTCGGTTTTATGAGGAGTCGTGCCTAAAAGGGTCGAGAGATTTGCGGTGCTTTTTTCGATGTCTTCAAAGCTGAGCAATGTCTGCAGGCGAGGTAAAAAAGGAGTGGATAGAAATTCGTAGTAATTTTGAACTTCAGTTTGAGGATAGTCGGATTTAATCAGGTGCAAGAGCTTTCGACCATACAGATTTCTTTGTTCTTGGGTTTTACTTTTCGAGTAGAGGACTAAAAGGTGGAAGTACTCGCGCTCGGCCGTCGAGAAAGCCATTTTATCACAAATAATCTTGATCGTTTTTTCCGTGAGAGAGCGTCTGCCAATAACTATTTGGCGCAGAAAAGAGCGGTTCGTAAACTCCAACTCCTGGGCCCAGACTTCATAAGAAAAGGACCGATCTTTCTTCTTTCGGTAGGCGTAGAGGTCTTCAAGGTATTGGTTGACATTGAGATAGGTGAATAGATCGGGCGTCTTCACGGTTTGTGTCATAACAAAATGAAAACAGGGATCAAAATAGGAGTAAAGGCTTTTTTTGAGAGCAAAAATGCACTCATGGGCCGTGTTGAGGGTCCCCCTTTGTTGTCAGTCAGAATGTTCTGGGGTAGAAAAAGGGTCTATGTCTGAATCCTTGGTCACCGAATTTAAGCAACACCGCAGCCTTTCCCCAGAGGGGGAGCGTTTTCTTGTTCAGCTTGAGTCGAACATTGCTCAAGACCTGTGGAAGAGTGCCGGGGGCAACTGGAGTCGAGAGTCCGTGAAACATTTTCGACAGGTTGGAATGGAAAAATTGGCGAGTTTTTCTAAAGGCGAATCCTTTGAGGATTTTCAAAAAGCCTGGATCGAGGTGGTTCGGGATTTCCATAAAGATTGCTGGGGTGAAAAACGTCTGCAAAAAAAGGAAAAGAAGGTTCAGACCGAAAGCGACAAGATCTTTTGGGAGCTCTTTTCTTATATCTGGGCATTGTTGCAAACAGTTTTTATCACAAAGACGGCAGTCTTTTATTTCGGAATTAAATCAGCGCAAGAGGATACGACGGAGGGCAAGGTCTATGTGGTTCTTGCGATTCTTTTTTCGTTTGTTTCTTTAGCCTGGTTTGCGATTCGTAAGTCTCGAAAGAAAAAAGGCTCCTAACTTATGAAGTTTGTGGGGTGGCTGGTTTTGGGTTTATTGTTGGGGCCATCGATAAGCAATTTTCCACAACCTTCCTGGTTTTCAACACTGGCGCAAATCGCAGGCGGTATTTTTCTTTTTTTCGCGGGATGGGAACTTAAGTTTTTAGACCTGTGGAAAGATCGACGCTTTTACTTGTGGAACTTTCTTGGCGCGTTCGGAGTTCCTTTCGTTGCAGGGTATTTATATTTCAACCACAACCTTTTTATGGCGATCGCACTCGGCTTGTCGGCGTTGCCTGTGGCGATTCAGATTCTTAAAGAAAAGAAGCTCTACGATACTGCCTTGGCAAGACGAGCCATCACACTGGCCAGTCTTTGTGACATCGTTGCCTGGGTGGTCTTTGCCTTTCTTCTGCCGGAACAGAGGCTCTCTTCCTGGATTTTAAGTCATTGGATTGTTCTGGCTTTTTTTCTTGGACTATTTATTGGAAAAATCCGTGAACTTCGCCTTCCAGACCAAATCATGAGTTTGCAGATGTGGGTTTTAGCTCCGTTGTTTTTTGTCGGACTGGGTTGGAAGATTGATATTGTATCCCTGTTCTCCTGGGCGGTCTTTGTGGAGACCTTCTTAATTGCAATCATCAGCAAGTCGTTGGGAGTCTATATATTCTCTCGTTTTTCAAAGGTGTCCTTCAAAGAGGCTTGGAATTTGGCGGCTCTTTTAAATGCTCGTGGGGCCATGGAGGTTTTAGCGGCTCACTATGCATATCAGTCGGGATTGATTGACGGGAATATGTTTGCGGCTCTTGTGGTCGTCGGTATTTCGACCTCGGTGATGGCGGCCCCAGCCCTTCGCCGTTGAACTCGTCAGAGTGTGACCCCGGTCATAGTTGCCTGCAAAGACGGGTGATATAAAGCAGACATGGGGAGGTATTCATGAAACCATTATTGACCAATAATATGACCCATAGAGTTGTCACCGTAAAACGAAACGTGAAGGCTCACGAAGCGCAAGCCATTATGCGGAATCAACTGATTCGCCATCTTCCTGTCGTTGACGAGCAAGGGGAGTTGGTTCTGGGGATGCTTTCGGATCGAGATCTTCTCAGAAGTCCTCATCCAGACAAACCCGTATACGAACTCATGAGCTCGCCCATTCTTTCTTTCGATATCAATACTCCGATGTTAGTGGTGGCCTCTGCCATGGTCGAACGAAAGATGTCGGCCTTTTTAGTGACCAATGACAATGAGATCGAGGGAATCGTGACCAGCGAGGATCTGATCCTGCTCTTGATTGATATCCTCAAGAAGGAGCCTAGTCCTAAATGGATTTTAAGCGATTTTCTGGTCAATCCGATGATGCAAAAGGTGATGTCGGCGGCGACTCCGGCTGGGTATTAGAAGGGGTTCCCGCCAGCCCGTGTTGAATTGTCAGGATTGTGTTAGGGCTCTTGACCAAACTCTGTCATCGTCGATAGCTTTGGAAAACCAAACAAAGTTATTAAAGAGAGAGTATGGCTCAGCGACTGTTCTTCAAAGATAAATCGCTTTTCAGGCCCCCTTCGTCGGGTGGCAGTCCGGGGGAAAAATCCCGACTTCATACCCTCCGTGTGTCCGCAAACCCGAAGTGTCTAAAAAATTTGAATATCAATATGAAAAACGGCGTCTCAATGACGCCGTTTTTGTTTTTTAAGGGAGTCCTTTGAATGTGTGGAGTCGTCGGTCTGATTGGTGAAGACAACGCAGGCGAAAAACTATATCCGGCTCTCTTTGCTCTCCAGCATCGGGGACAGGATGCGGCGGGGATCTTAAGTTATGACTTTGAGCGTTCGCAGTTCCATCTGGAAAAAGACTTGGGACTTGTGGAAGATGTTTTTACGGTGGACCGTCAGCAGCGCCTGAAAGGCTCCATGGCCTTGGGTCACACTCGTTATTCGACGATTGGAACCGTCGATAAAGAGGACTTACAGCCGCTGTTTTTGAGTTATCCCTACGGCATCGGCATGATTCACAACGGGAACGTCACAAATTATGACGAGGTCGTCGACTACCTTCGCAAGCGAAAATTACGTTGGACTTTCAGTCGGAATGATCTGGAAATTCTTTTGCATATGACAGCCGTGGGCTTGGCTTCGCGCAAAGAAAATCAAAATTTACCAGAGAACCTGGCCGCCTCGATCTCTGAGCTTCTCGGAACCGTCCAAGGAGCGTACAGTGCGATCGGCATCTTAGCAGATCAAGGAATTTTCGCCTTCTGTGACAAACACGGCATTCGCCCCCTGTTGATCGGAAGAAAAAAGAAGGGCGACAAGTTCAGCTACTGTTTTGCTTCGGAAAAACAAGTCTTCTTTGGTCTGGGCTACGAGTATTGGCGGGATCTGCGCCCGGGCGAGTTGATCTTTGTCGATCGAGACTTGAATTTTCATTCCTTTCTTTTGAGCGAAAAAAAGGCGCGTCCGTGCATGTTTGAATGGATCTATTTCGCCGGTTCTGAAACCGAATGGCATGGACGTCCCGTTTATGAGGTGCGCCTTAATCTCGGTCGCATCTTAGCAGAAGAAGTCAAAGCAAAAGGTCTTGATGTCGATGTGGTGGCTCCCGTTCCCGACACCTCTCGTGCGGCCGCGTGCCGTTTGGCGGAGGTTCTTGAAAAGCCGTATCGCGAAGTCCTTATTAAAAACCGTTATGTACAACGCAGCTTCATCGTCAATCAACCGGAGCTGCGTAAGATGATGGTGAATCTGAAATTGTCTCCAGTGCAAAGTGAGATTCGCGGGAAAAAGATTCTTTTGGTCGATGACAGTATTGTGCGGGGAACCACCTCGGCGCGAATCATTCGTTTATTACGAGAGGCAGGGGCCGAGAAAGTTTATCTTGCCAGCACCTGTCCTCCGATTCGTCATCCCTGCTTTTACGGCATTGATTTTCCCGAGGGTGAATCCTTGGTCGCCTATCAGAAAACTGAAGAGGACGTGGCAAAAATTTTAGAAGTCGATGGCTTGGTGTTTTTGCCTTTGAAACGCTTAAAGGAAGGCCTTGGCTTGGAAAGCCTGTGCAGTGCTTGTCTTGACGGTGACTATCCTGTGCCGGTCTCTAGCGAAAGTTTTTTACAGACCCGAAAAGTGAATATCGGTGGTGATGGTAAGAGTGAGGTGCCTCTATGAAAATTCAGGTTCTTTTTGGTAGTCCCAGTGATGAAAGAGTTTATGGGCCGCTTTGTCGTTCCCTTGAAAAATGCGGAGAGGTCAAGATGGAAGTCGCCTCGGCCCATCGCAACCCGGATCGCGTGCATGAAGTCGTGGCTCAATGTGGAGCCGACGTCTTTGTTGCCGGCGCGGGATTGGCCGCCCATCTTCCTGGAGTGGTCGCCTCTCTCACGACAAAACCGGTCTTTGGGGTTGCGGTGAACGGCGCCTTTGCGGGACTGGATGCTTTTTTGTCGATCGTGCAAATGCCAAAGGGCGTTCCCGTGATGGCGGTCACAGAAGAAAACAGTTTGGGCATCGCGGATCTTCTGCTGCGGTGGCAGGCCTTGCCTCAAGACAAAATCCTCTTGCATTGGAATCGTCATCTTGAGTCCTACTCGCCCATTCAGAAAGCTCTTGAAGAAATCAAAGCACAAAGTGGTGTTGAGGTGGAATGGTGTGATGTGAATGAGATCCAATGTCTGGGGGAAATTGTCAGCCCTTGGGAGTTGCCTCACGTCAGTGGTTTGAATCTGTTTTTATGTGAAAAAGAACAACTGGCCAGTTCCAACCTGGCTTTGGACTTTTTTGCCAAAGCTCGCCACGGGGGCGCATGGGTTGGCGCCAACAATATTGGTAACTATGTGGCGCAATGGAAAAAACTTATTGAGATGGGGAAAACCGCATGGAACTAATTTACAAAGGATCTGTTAAAGATCTTTATAAAAAAGAAAATCATCTCGTTTTTAAATACAGCAATCGTTATTCTATTTTTGATTGGGGAGAAATGCCCGACGAGGTCCCTCATAAAGGGGAAGCTCTAGCCTCCATGGCGGCCTCCTTTTTTGAATACCTTGGAAAAAAAGGAATCCCCTCTCATTTTATTTCATCTTTAGATGCGACTTCGATTGAAGTTCAAGCTGTCAACGTCTTGCGTCCCGAGTGGATCGAGGGACAGTATGATTATTCAGCCTATCAAGATCGTCCCACCCATTGCCTTGTTCCGTTGGAAGTTATTTTTAGAAAACACTTGGGCCAAGGCAACTCTTTAGAGGGGCGTCTCAAAAAGAACCCGACTTATCTTGCTGATTTGGGATTAAGCCAGATGCCGTCTGGAGAAACGACGTTCACTCCGCCTCTTGTTGAGTTTTCAACCAAACTTGAGACCTCGGATCGATATCTGACCCGCAAAGAAATTGCAGAGATGAATATCGTGTCAGAAGGGGAGCTAGCAAATCTGCGGACCCAGACTCAGGAAGTCGCCACAGAACTTGAAAAACTTTTTGCCTCTTTTGGTGTGAAGTTATGGGATGGCAAAGTAGAGTTTGCTTTTGGTCCTGAAACACAAGGCGCGCGCCAGCTTCTCTTGGTCGACTCGATCGGGCCGGATGAACTGCGCCTCACTTATGAAGGTCTTCCTCTCTCAAAAGAATTTTTACGCCAGCTTTACGGAAAGACCGCCTGGCACGAGGCTGTGAAAAAAGCCAAAGAACTGGCGCAAGAGAGAAAAACACAAAACTGGAAAGCCATTTGTCGTGAGGAACTCAAGGAAGATCCGAAATCTCTTTCTCAAGAACAGATCGAAGTCAGCTCGTTGCTTTATCAGGCTTTGGCAAACGAAGTGGCCGGAGTTGTGGGACGGAAGAAGCCTTTTGCCGAATCCGTCACGTTGAAGCTGTGGCATCAAAGGGCTCAGCAGGTTTTAGGGAACTCATTATGAATATTGTGGTTGTTGGCAAAGGCGGACGTGAGCATGCCTTGGCAAAAAAGCTGAAGGAATCGTCTTTGGTGACGGATTTATGGGTCTGTCCTGGGAATCCCGGCATGAAAGAGGCGGGCTTGATGTGCGCGCCGGTGGAAAGCCCTGAAACCATTGAAAAGTTTTGTCTCGAGAAAAAAGTTTCTTTAGTCGTGATTGGCCCCGAGGCCTTCATCCTTTCGGACCTCAAAGAGCGTTTGGAAGAAAAAGGGATTTACTGTTTTGCACCTTCTCCGAATGTCGCAGAACTGGAGTCGTCTAAGCTTTTTTGCAAAGGTGTTTTAAATGCCGCCCAAGTTCCGACAGCCTCGTGTATGGTGGCTTACTCTGCCGAGGGGGCTTTAAAGTCGGTTCGAGAGCATGATTTTATAGAGCCACTGGTCGTCAAAGCCGACGGTCTTGCGGCAGGGAAAGGCGTTTGGGTTTGCGACAGTCTAGCAAA